>CASGAK010000066.1 GCA_949299435.1 uncultured bacterium | reverse complement strand
TTTTCTTCTTGTGCATCAAGAGAGCGAATATTTATGTTTATTCTTTCACTGAATTTATTTTTTAGCAAATCAACAAGAGAATTCGTAGAATTTACCCAAAACATTGATGCTGTTAATATTTTTACTTCTCCTAAGTCATCTCTCATTTTTATCATCAAGGGATCAGAGCCTGAATGTTCGCATAAAAGATTTTTTAAATAAACTAATTCCTCAAATTTGAAATCATCTTTAAATTCAATTGTAAATATATTGGAATTATCGACAGTTTTTACAGTGTCAAGCAAAAGAACAGGTGCTTCTTCTTCGCTTCTTCTGCTTACTTTGCCTGAAATTATTACGCGTTGTTCAGATTCCAAATAGCTTCCATATTCTTGAATTTGTTTATTGAACGCAATCACATCAACTTTTCCGCTCAAATCCTCAATGGTTACAAATCTGATAAATTTTGTCGGATCTTTTTTGGTCGGAATTTGTTTTGTTGCCGTAATAAGTCCGCATATAGTAACAACTTTATCATTTTTTTGTTCAGGAATTTCTGAAATTTTGTGAGTGCGTAAAAATGGTAATTTATCTCTTATTGTAGATAGCGGGTGACTTGTTACGTAAAATCCCAAAAATTCTTTTTCAAAAATTTGTAATTGTCTTTGGTCGTATTCTTCTTCAGAGCCGGCTAGTTTAAATTTAGCTTCTTCAATTTCTTCAGCGTTGCCTAAAAGATCAAATAAACTGCCTTGACCGCTTTCTTTAGCTTTAGCTTCCTTAGTTGCAGTTGCAGTTATATAATCAATATTATCCATTAATTGTTTTCGGCTCTTTTCAATATTAGAAAAAGCACCCGCTTTTATAAGACCTTCCAATGTCTTTTTATTACTGCATTTTGAATCAAGTCGCTTGCAGTAGTCATAAATTGATTTAAATTCCCCGTTTTTATCTCTTTCTTCAATAATTGCCTCAACAACCGCTTCACCCACTTGTTTTATTGAAGCAAGTCCGAATCTTATATCATTACCGTCTGGAGTAAATTCAGCATAGGATTTATTTATATCTGGAGGCATAACTTTTATACCCTTTTTAAGAGCTTCTTCAATATATAATTGAGTCTTATCCTGATCTCCTGATACGGAAGTTAAAAGTGATGCTAAGTATTCTACCGGATAATGACATTTTAAATAAGCTGTTTGATATGCTACAAAAGCATAAGCTGCAGAGTGAGATCTGTTAAAGCAGTATGATGCAAATTTTTCAATTTGTTCGAACAAAGCTGCCGCATCTTTTGATTCCATACCATGACGAGCGGCACCTTCGATGAATTTGCCTTTTTGTTGTGCCATTTCATCAAGTTTTTTCTTACCCATCATACGGCGAACCATATCTGCTTGTCCCAGCGTATAATCTGCAAGAACTTGGAATACCTGCATGATTTGCTCTTGATATACAATTGTACCGTAAGTATCTTTTAATACGGGCTCTAATAGCGGGTGTGCATATTTAATTTCCTGACGCCCATGTTTACGTTCAACGAAGTCTTGCACCATGCCTGATTCTAATGGCCCCGGACGGAATAGTGCTACCAGTGCACCTAAATCTTCAAAAACGTCAGGTCTTAAATCTTTTACAAGTTTTTTCATACCAGAAGATTCCAACTGAAATACACCGTCGGTATCTCCTTGAATCAGCATATCATATGTCGGTTTATCGTCAAGAGGAATTCTGTCTATGTCAAATTCAATTCCTTGTCGTTTTTTGATAAGTTTCATTGTTTTATGAATCATTGTGAGGTTTCTTAACCCCAAAAAGTCCATTTTTAGAAGTCCGAGTTTTTCTAAATCAGCCATCGGGTATTCTGTTACGATAATGCCGTCTTTGGAAGGCTGTACGGGTACTATTTCATTAAGCGGTTTGTGTGCAATAATTACACCTGCTGCGTGAGTACCAGTGTTGTTTTTGATGCCTTCAAGTGCTTTTGACATATCAACAAGTTTTTTAACTTCAGGATCTTCATCATAGAGTTTTTTTAATTCCATACCAGGCTGCAGGGCATCATCAATGTGAGTTTTAGGCTCACTCGGTATAAGTGATGCCAGTTGATTACTTTTCGCATAAGGTATATCTAATACACGTGCAACACCTTTCATTGCAGCTTTTGCGGCATACGTTCCAAAAGTTATAATTTGACAAACTTTATCTGCTCCGTATTTTTGGGCAACATAATCAATTACCTCACCTCTACGTTCGATACAAAAGTCAATATCGACATCGGGCATTGAATACCTTTCGGGGTTTAGAAATCTTTCAAACAATAAGTGGTGTCTTATAGGATCCAATTCTGTAATTTTTAGTGCATAAGCAACAACTGATCCTGCTGCGGAGCCTCTGCCGGGTCCTACTGGAATTCCATGCGTTTTAGCAAAGTGTACAAAATCCCAGGTGATTAGAAAGTATGCTGAAAATCCCATTTGCTCGATAATACCAAGCTCATATCTTACACGTTCTTCGATTTCTTTTGGAATATCACCATAGCGTTCTTTTAGGCCTTGGTGAACTATATAGTCCAAATAACTTTCAACTGTGTAGCCTGCAGGGACTTCATAATGAGGCAGGGGGCTTTTTCCCATTTCAAGTATAAGATGGCATTTTTCAGCTATATCTACAGTATTTTTTATGCATTCATCAAATGTTTCTCTATCCAGCCATTTGAATGCGTCACGTAGTTCCTCTGCTGTTTTTACATAGAACTCGTTATTTGGAAAATGAAAACGATTTTCTTCATGTTTTAGTGCGTTAGTTTGAAGGCATAAAAGAGTATCATGCCAATCAGCGTCTTCTTTTTTTAAATAATGAGAGTCATTTGTGATAATCATTTTTATATCAAGCTCTTTTGCGAGTTTGATTAAATCAGGGTTTGTTCTTTTTTGCTCGTCCAGCCCGTGGTCTTGCAATTCAATATAATAATCATCTCCAAATAAATCTTTGTATTTTTGAGCACAGGCTTTTGCTCCTTCATAATCCTGTTTTAAGAGGTTTTGTAATACCTCACCGCCTAAGCAGGCAGAACAGCAAATCAGCCCTTTTGAGTACTGTTTAATTAACTCAAAATTTACTCGAGGCTTATAATACATTCCCTCACAATGTGCAATTGATACCAGTTTTACCAAATTCATATACCCGTCTTTATCTTTTGCAAGTAAAACTAAGTGATAAAGAGGGTTGTGAGTTGCGTTTTTTTCATGTATATCGCCGTCATGAACATAAAATTCGCAGCCTATAATTGATTTGACTCCCATTTCTTTAGCTGTTCTGTAAAACTCGATTGCGGAATACATAACTCCATGGTCTGTTATTGCGACAGCTGGCATGTTATTTTCTTTGGCAAACTCGCATAGCTGTTTTACTCTTATTGCTCCGTCCAGTAATGAGTATTCGCTGTGTAAATGTAGTGGTACATATTGTTGTGTGCTCATATAATAAATTCTAACACGGTCAAATTTTTTAATCTTTATTTTGTAAATTTTTATTTATTCATAATTTTTTAAAGTTTCATCTATTGTTGTTTTCATTCGTTCTTTGAAACTTTTTGGGGACACTACTTTACAGTTGTAATCATATCGCATAAGCCTTTTGGTAAGCCTGTCAAAATCTTCGTTGTTATTTATAATTGTTAACCAGCCTTCTTCATCAAATTTTCCGTCGGAGGATTCCCATTCTTTTAGTCGGTATGCTTTTGCTAAATTGTTTCTTATTTTATAAACGACTGTTACTGCTATTTCTTGTCCTTTTGAGATTAGAGGCATTTGTTTTATTGATATTATTTTATCCAAGGGAACATTGAAAACTTGTCTGCTTATGTGATTAAATACTGATAAATATGCTTTTTGGTTTATATATGAAATTTCCCTGGGGTTGCATATGAGTTTATATTCTTTTTGATTTTGAGTAAAGCTAACTTCCAGTTTTTGATTCTCATAGCAATATTTTTCACATTCGGATATTAAATCGCCGTATTTTGAAAAATATTCATTGATTTGTTCGTTATTATCTTGGATAGTGTTTGATAATATATCTTTTGATACGCTATTAAGACGCATTTCTATATTGTTTATAAATTTATCAAAATGCTCTTTTTGTTTTTTAGTAGTTAAAATTTCTCTTGAGCCTTTTAGAAGTTGCAGTGCTTTTATTTCATTTGAGTCGAGGCTTAGTGAAAAAAAAGAGTTTTGAAGATAATATATGTTTTTTTGCTTTGTTATATTTATTCCAAAAATTTTCAGGGTGTTTAAGTATTTGTTGAGGATTACGGGGGCTGCAGCCTTTGCATTTTTGTCTTCAGAATTAAATATGTTTATTATATCTTCATACTTTGTTGGTCCTTGAGAAAGTAGGGATAACATTTTAAATATTTTTATGCATGCTTCATTATATTTTTCGCACATCTTTTTCATGTTAATATTCAGCCCTCATTCTTTTTAGTGTTGAAATTATTTCTTGTCTGAAATCCTCAGGTTCTATCACGGTACAAAGATTCCCATGTGAAAGTATACGTTGTTTTAGAGCAAACTTGTTTGAAGATTTCGCTTCAATTAAAATTTTATTTTGTTCTATGTTTATAATTTTTTCATTTTCTTTTAATTGTAGCTCTTGTTTGTCAGATTTAAGTGTGTATCTTATTGTAACTTCTTCAATATTTAAGTTTTGGCTTTTTTCTGATTTTATTTCTTTGATATCCACAATACGATTTACTAAAAGATAGCAAGATTGGTTGTAATCAAGGCTTGTACCATAAATGTAAAGTTTATTATTTTCGAATCCTAGTTTATCGCATATAATTTCTAAATCGGTATATCCAGAGCGTGGAGAGTTATATTTTAATATAATTTGTTGTTTGTTTAGGCAACAATTCAAAAGATTTTCAAGTAATTCAATTTCCAAACCGGATAATACTGATATTTTTTCTATTGCTGTTTTAAAGCTGTTGTTTTTTATATTTGAACTAATTTTTCTTAAAAATTTTTCTAACAAAATTAAATCTTGAATTTCTAAGGTTTTCGATAGCGTTTTGCATAATTTTGTGATTGTTTTAGTTTGTTCTTCTGATATATCAAGTACAAACGGGTGGGATATTAATATAAATTTTCCGCCTTCAGCTCTTTTAGTTTTTGTAATCTGACAGCCAGCACGCTTTAGTGAATTTAGATATACTCGTATTGTATCTATCGAAATTTTTTCTTTAATAAAATCATGACTTGCAAAGTATTCAATAATGTCGTCGTATGATTGAGGGGACTCAAGTAATAATGAAAAAATTAATAACGACTTAAATGCTGTAAAGGACATTAAGTTATAAGTAATTTTATTGTTCTTTATAAATTCTTTCATTATTTGTTCCCAATTTATGTTCTATAATTTTTTATAATTTTGATTTTTCAAACTATTCATTCCAACGGCATGATTGTACTATAAAAAAAATAACTTTTCTAATTTTTTTTTGTCAATAAAAAAAATACTGAAAATTTACTTAATTTCATTAAATTTTCTTCATTAAGATTTAAGAACTCGAATTTTTTCTTACAAAAACGGGTAACATGGGCAATTGTAAAATTTAATTAATTTTTTTTTGCTTGTCAAGTATTTAACTTAAAGTTACATTATTACATGTAATCGGTTCTGATTACAGAGTTAATTTTAATAACACGACTACCGGAATTGTATGTGGAGGTTGCTTAATAATATAAGCAATGGGAGTAGTAAGTAAGGATAAGTTTAGTAAAAAGAGGTGATGGCAAAAAATTTAAAAGAGGTGTAGAAGTTTAAAGGATTAGGGATATTTTTTATTGCATTGCAGATAATGTTATTTTGTTTTAAATCATAATAAAAGTCTATATAAAAGTTTTAAAGAGGAAATTTGGGGTTAGTTTGTTACATTAATTATTGTAACATTATTAATAGTCAGTTGATTGTAAATTAACAGTTTTGTAAAATATTAAATATGCATGAACTCGAATCTAAAAAAATTATAGCTTTAATGTCTGGGACTTCCTGTGATAGTATTGATGCTGGACTTTGTATTGTAAATCCAGATTTGAGTTGTAAATTAATTCAGGGTATAAATTACAGATATCCAGAGCATATTCAAGCAAAATTGTTTCAGTTGTTCAATGGAAATGCATCTGTAAGGGATATTTGTCAAATGAATTTCGCAGTAGGAAAATGCTTTGCTGATGCCTGTAACCTTCTTATATCAGAGCATGGAAAACCTGATTTCATATCAAGTCATGGTCAAACTATTTATCATTTCCCTTTTGATGAAAAGTTAGATGGGATTTCCTTAAAAAGTACATTGCAAATCGGTGAAAGCTCTGTGATAGTAACACAAACTGGGTGTATGACAATTTCTAATTTTAGAGAAAATGATATTGCAAATGGTGGTGAGGGAGCTCCTCTTGTGTGTTTTGCCGATGAAAAGTGGTTTAAGCCTTATAAAAAGAATTTCTGTATCCAAAATATAGGTGGAATTGCTAATGTGACAGTTGTCTCCGGTGAAAATGCTACTTTTGGATTTGATATAGGCCCTGGTAATATGATGATTGATTATTGTACTAAAAAGTTTTTCAATAAGCCTTTTGATGAAAATGGTGATATCGCAAATTCAGGTCAAATTTCGCAAAGCTGGCTAGAATGTCTTTTACAAGATGAATATTATTTTAAAAATCCTCCTAAAACAACTGGTAGAGAATATTTTTCTGCTGATTATATTGAAAATGCACTTAGATTTGCACCGAAGGATCCAAAAGATATAATAACGACCCTCACAGCACTGACAGCTAAGTCAATTACTCAAGCATATGAGCGTTTTGTCTATCCAGTAATTGATATTAATGAAGTTGTGATAGGGGGTGGAGGAGCCTACAATCCCGCTTTAATGAAATATTTAAGACATTATCTTCCCAAAAATATTGATTTAAAAACACATGAAGCTTATGGTATTTCTAATAATTTTAAAGAAGTAATGGCTTTTGCCTTACTTGGTTATTGTACTTACTATGGTATCCCCAACAATCTTCCAGACTGCACAGGTGCAAGAAAAAGAGCAGTCCTAGGTAAGGTGACTAATTGTTAATTGTTTTTTTTATGATAGATTAAGATTTGTAACGTAATATGGTTTCGGATAGCAATTTATTTTTTTTTGAGTTTACATGAAGATAAAAAAGAAAATACGTTGTTACCCCAAATTTAATTTATTAACTTAAAGGAGAAAAAGATGATTCCAAAAATTAATCCGGTTGAAGTAAAAAGTTTCGTAAAAGCTAGCATGGATTTAACAGATACAGCAAACAAACAGTTAGCAGATTCTTTGAAGATGAAGATGAAAATGCCAGATTTGACTTCTTCAATGCAAGAAAGAATAGATTCTTATGTATTGTCAAAATCACCTCTTACTAGAGTTGAGCCTGCAAAAGCTGATGAAATCATAGCTGAAAATAGTATAAACTTTATAGCATAATTAGTTTAATAATTTTTTAAAAGCGTAAGAAATGTACCTGATTTGATCATTTGCCATAACAGCAAATTCAGTCAGGTCATTTTTTGCGTATTCTCCAGCAAGACTATGAAGATATACACCTGTTTTTGCCGCATTAAATTCATCAAGTCCTTGTGCTGCAAGTCCTGCAATTATTCCTGCTAAAACGTCACCACTTCCTGCTTTAGCAAGTGCACTGTTACTTTTGCAATTGTGATAAATTTTAAAATCTTTTGAACAAACAACGGTCTCATTTGATTTCAAAACAGTTGTACAATTAAACTTTTTAGAAAGCTCTTTCGCGAAAAATTCCATATCAGCGATTATTTTCCCAAGTTCTACCCCTAAAAGTCTTGATGCTTCTTTTACATGAGGTGTAATAATTAGCTTATTCGGCAGTATTGGATTTTCCCATTTTGATAAAATGTTTAATCCGTCTGCATCTATTATAACAGGGATATTGTCCACTTTTTTTACGGTTTCTTTAAAAATATTCTCAGCTTTTTTGGAAGTTGAAATACCACAGCCAACAAGAAGCACATCGGCTGTCGCTAAAAGAGAGTCTATATCTGTTAACGGTGCAAATACAACATTTTGAGTCTGTGCAGCCACAGCATTAATAACCCGTTCTTCTGTTGCTAAAAACACATATCCGCACCCTGAAGTTAAAGCTGCAACGCTTGAAAGATATGCAGCCCCGGGCATATAATCCGATCCTGCTATATTTAGCACTCGACCGAAAGTACCCTTGTTTGAATTATCAATTCTTAATGGCAGTTCATAATCCATTTTGTCTAATCACCTCATAAGCTACAATTGCTACAGAATTTGAAAGGTTAAGACTTCTTTGACCTTCTTTCATTGGTATTGTAAGAGCATGCTCATCTTTTACATAAATATCAGGCAATCCTCGAGTTTCAGGTCCGAATACAATGAAATCACCGTCTTTAAACTCTATATCAGTATATTTCCTTTTAGTCTTTGTTGTCAGATAATAAAATGTAGCATTCGGATTTGCTTCAAACAATTGGTCCATTGTGTCAATTTTGTGTAAATCAACACTGTCCCAGTAGTCTAGTCCAGCTCTTTTAGTATATTTACTAGAAAGTGAAAAACCTAGTTTTCCGACAAGATATAATGATGCCCCCGTACAAGCACAAAGCCTTGCAATATTTCCCGTATTTTGAGGAATTTCAGGTTCATATAATACTATATTTAGTTTTGCCATTATTTTTTCTCGAATAATTTTTTGCTTTCAATAACTACAGGTAACCCTCTTACTACACAGAAAATTATTGCAATAGCAGCGAGCCAAAGCCCTATTTTTTCAAGTAATAATGAAGCCGGGTATAATTCATATCCGGGGATATGAGCTGCAATTATAATAACAAATGCGGCTACTTTAGCAACTGCATAAGAAATTCTCATAAACTTAGAAGCACAAATAAAATTACCTATTTTACTTGATTGCATTGATTTTTCACCAAAAGCAGTGTAGCCCTGAGCTAATGCAACGCTTCTGATACCGTCTGTCACAAAAGCTCTTGTTACAGCGATAAGCGGGAATATAATCCAAACCCAGCCCAAAGTTGAAAACGCAATCCAGTAAGACATTTCAACGATTCTATCTCCCATAATGTCGATTACAGAACCTAAATCAGATGTCTCGTTAAATTTTCTTGCGATATATCCGTCCAAGCCGTCCATTGCAAATGCAATAATTGTAAGTATTACCGCACTTACTCCCGCCCAGTCTAGAGGTATAAACAAAAATAAGATAGCAAAAAATGCTATAAAAATTCTTAATAATGAAATGAAATTTGCCATAATATTCTATCCCTTTTACTTTTTCATTCTGGAGAGAGCAAAATTAACTTCATCAAGTTTTTTAACTCTTTCTCCGAGCATAATTTTTTCAGCTTCTTCTAGTATTTGAGTTACCATAAACCCGTTATCACCGTCAGAGCGTGCTTTTTTGCCGGTTTCACAGCAGCTTATAAAATGCTGACATTCAAGTTTAAGCGGCTCAATTTCCAAAACATCTGGAGTTGTGATATTTTTAGTAGCATTTTGCTCAAAGTTATCATATACAACCAGCTTATTTTCAGGTACGGTATCATCAAGAATTGCAGTGGCTTTTGTGCCCCTTACAAGTAATGTTACGTGTTTTCTTGGTGTGATCCAGCTGTCTGAAATATGTCCTATTACTCCGTCTTCAAATTGTATACCTATGTGAGTAATATCCATAATTTCATTTCTGTCAGATGAACAGCCGATTGCAGAAATTACGCGAATTGGAGTTTTGCCTGTTACATAGCTTATCATAGAAACATCATGAGGAGCTAAATCCCACATTACACTTCTGTCATTTTTGTGATAATTAACATTTAATCTGTCACTTTGGGCATATACAATTTCACCTAAAGCACCTTCTTCTACAAGCATTTTTAATCTGTTAACTGCAGGGTGATATAAAAGCAAATGACCTACCATTAATACAAGTCCTTTGGCGTGTGCTAATTCAGATAAATCTCTTGCTTCTTGTGCTACTGTAGAAATAGGCTTTTCTACATATACATTTTTACCTGCCTCAAGCATTGCTTTAACAAGTTTGTAATGGGTATGACTTGGAGTTACTACAGCAACAGCCGTGATTTCTTTGTTGTGCAGAATCTTGTTAAAATCTCTTGTAACTTTAGTACCAGGATACTGTTCTAAAACTTTTTTAAGATTTTCCTCATCTATATCGCATACGGTATCAAGAACATTAAGGTTATAAAAATTACGAACGATATTTCGTCCCCACATACCGCACCCTATAACTGCTATTTTTTGTTGGCTCATTCTCAATCCTTTATCTATCTGATAGTTATCACTATAATAAGATTATAGTACAGCGAAATATTTTTTTGCAAGTATATAAATAACTTGTAACAAACTTTTCTGAGTAAATTTTTGTAACATTATCCTAAAAGATTCTAAAGATTTTTCTCCTGATTGTCGAAAGCATAGATAAGGCAAAGGATAATTTTATGCAAGTAGAAAATCAGCAATTTTTGCAGATAATTTCAAGAAAGCAATTACAAAACAATGATATTGATGAAAATACAAATTCATCAATAGTTGTAGCTGATTCAAATAGTGAGCAGACCTATAGTGTAGTAGAAGAAATGCTTGCAAAAAATACTGATGCAACAATTTATTCTATTGCAGATGAAGTTGCACAAAAAAACTATGCCTCTGGAGAATCGGTTAATATTATAGCAAAATTGGATTCATCATACATAAAAGAATTTGGACATGTGGATCATATAGAAACAACAACTCAAACAGCACAAAGTGAAGATATTATCGGAAAAATTTCTTCAGATATAATTCAAGAAACAAAATTTGCAGTAACTATTGAAGATTTTTCACCCTCTCAAATAGCTAATATAAAACAAATAATCTATGATTTGCATAATAAAGGTGGAGGCTCAACAGACCCTGTAGAGCCCGGTGATGATGATGACGGTGAGGAAGATGTTCCAAAGCCTTCATTTATTGATGAATTTGACGATGTAGAAAGTATGTTTGATTGGCTGCATGAGCAGGATCCCAGTATTTCAAAAGAAACTGGTATTACTCGTGCTCAATTAATACAGTTTACTCAAAATGATGATTGGGAAGATGCAAATTCTGACTTTTTCGGAGCTATTAACAGAATTTTTGATGTTCTAAATAAAGATGGAGATGAATATCTTACTGTTGATGAAATTAAAGCATTAATAGGAGATGAAATTGGTACATCAACATCAGCTTATCTTTCAAAAGTTGAATCCTATGCCGCTGAGCTTGATAGTTATTATTCGACATTAAGTGATCAGGGCAAGTTAGAATTTGCAATCGAAAAGACTAGAGAATATCTAGAAGCTGCAGGACTTACTGCTCAATTAGAAGCCCTAGAACGTTTACTTGCAGGAACTGATACTCATAATGCCGTGCATGTGGGACAAATTGCTTTTGGTGAATTTGTTTCAGAAAATGGGGTTACAACCTTAGGTGCATATAATTCAATGGGATTTCAGTTTACTTATAATGGTATGAACTATACAGTATATCTTTCTGATGCGGATACTGAAACGTATGATGGTGGTCTTACATTAAATATAGATTATTATAGAGACCGTAGTTGGTATGAATTAGTAGATACATTAGTCCATGAGCTTACTCATGCTACTGCTTATCAATATACTCATTTTACCGAAGAAGGTTATGTAACATCTATTGATCAAAGTTTAATTGATAAAATGTACAATGCAGGAGCTCTTACGGCTGATGAATATAGTTATTATTCGGCAAACATAAATCAGTTAATTCAAGATGCTGTTGTAGACGGAGTCTATGATCCTAACGCCTTCAGTGAGGAGTTGCAAAGATTTTATTATTTAACATATACTCTTTGGGGTGAATATAGTGCATACCAAACTGATGCGGATTATGTAGACAGTGTAGCCGGTGATGTATTTGAAAGAGGTGAATCAACTACTGCTGTTAATGGTCCAGATGAAAAAACAACTATAGAAAATCATATTAAAAATCTTTATAATCAAGACGGCTATGTTGAAGCTGAACCGGATTGGAAATGGTGGACTTACGCTTAGTTAATAGAATTGTAACTTTTTTGTAATATATGTCCATAATTATTCAAGTTTTTATGGATTTTGGTCGTATTTCCGAATAGTGGAACTAACGGAAAGGAATATCGACAGTCATGGGATTGGCAGCGTCACAAGCTAGATTTTTAGGTTTGACAGCCCGCAAGACAAATGTTGAGTTTGAAGGTCAGCAGATAAACCAGCAACGCACAACATTATCTAATCAGTCTGCAAACTATTACAATGACTTGCTTGGAATGACTGTACCGACTCCTCCATCTGTGGACAGTTATACAAAAACCGTATACACTTTTGATGATGGTGCTTTGACTAATGAAATCACAGCACTTATTGCTCAATCTAATGGTACTTATACATTAAGTTATCTGTCAAAATGGCAAGATGATTATGTCCCAGTTGCGGCATCTACAAGTATTATTAATGTTCAAAACGGTATGTATTATGTTGGAAGCACACCTTTAAGAGCTTTAGGACAGGTCGATGGTGAGGTCACTGTTGGAAATTCCATTACATTAGGTGGTAAAAATTATACGGTAAATAATGACGAAAACGGATATTATGTGGAAAATGTCACTTCTGTAAAAGGTATGATTCCTTGTACTGCAGAAGATATTAAGAATTTTGAATATTATTTGTTTAATGATGATTATACAAGTGCTGAAAGACTTTATAAAGATGAAGCTACAGGCGGTTTTTATAAACTTGATGATGACGGAAATAAAGTTAACGTTTCTGATGTGACTGAAGATGATTTGATTATTTCATTATGGGACGGTACAAACGGAGATCCAGATGAAGATGTTACACTTGTACAGAAAAATGCAGATGGCACTTACAGCAAAGAGGGCTATGAAGATGTCATATCAAAACAGTACCTTACTCAAGAACAAATTGACAGTATAACGAATTATTCCGGTGCTTTTGATGATCCTGTATTTTCTACAATGACAAAAGATCAAGTTGACGCTCAAATAAGAGAAGAACAGGCATGGGCAGAGCAATTGGAAGCTAAATATGGAGTTCCTGCAGACCAATGGTATGTAAGATATGTGACAGATACTACCACTGGAGAGCAAAAACCTTATTTTTATAAAAAAACTGAAATTGATAGTAATGCTAATCAAGTTGATGAAAACGGTAATATTTTAAATAATATCAATTGCTATACCATAGGCAGTGATACAAAAGTTGAAGAAATTAAGGCAATTGAGGGCTGTCGTGTGGAAAGGGATTCCTCAGGCAGATTTATTTCAATACATATTCCGAATAATGACGGTAGCGGAACTTATACGCAGTATGCATTAACTACTACTACAGTAACCGATCAAGATGCTTATAATGATGCTATGAATGAGTATGAATATCAAAAATATTTATATGACCAAACTATTCAGGATATCAATGCAAAAATAGAAATAGTTCAAGCTCAAGATAAAAATTTGGAGTTAAGATTGAAACAGCTCGATACCGAACAAGATGCAATTCAAACAGAAATGGATTCAGTATCAAAAGTTATTGAAAAAAATACCGAGTCTACATTCAAAACATTTGGCTAAATAATTTTCTATTGTCTACGATTTTTGTAACTTTCTAGTCTAATTTTATGCATTTGTTCACATCTTTCAAAGAAAAGTTCTTTGTCTTCAGGAACAAAACATTCAGAAAGTTTTTCCAAAAGCGGCTGAGGAAATTCAGAATACCTTGCCATTGCATCTAGAGTATCATCATCAAGGGGATATAAATTTTTAAAGTTCTTTCTATATATTAGTTTTGTTTCATTGATGCATTGTTCTTCATTGTTAAAAGTTTTTTCAGAAAGTTTATATGTTGTGTAATTTGTATCAAAATATATACCTTTCCGTTTTTTCATTAAAATTCTGATAATAAAATCTAAATCTGACATAAGTTTAAATTTTTCATCAAAATATTTTTCTTCTTCCATCATGGAACGCTTAAACATCATGCCTTGTCTGGCACAAGGCATTACCTGAAAAGCGTTATACATAGCAGGGGTGAATAAAAAGGTGTAATTTTCAGGGTGCCTGCAATAAGCTGGTGAAAAAATAAAATCAGCATTCTCAGCCTCAAGTGTATTTACAGCATCATAAATTGCAGTTATATCATGGTAAAAATCATCACAACTTATAAAAGATATGTATTTCCCCTTTGCTCTCATTATCCCTTTGTTTAGAGCATGAAATTTACCTGTATCCCTTTCAGAATAAAAACTTATATATCCTTTGTTTTTGTAATCCTTCAGAAGCTCAATAGTTTCATCAGTTGATGCTCCGTCAATTATAATATGCTCAATTCTTGGATAAGTCTGCATTTCAAGCAGTGAAACAAGCAGATTGAATTCATCAACTTGATTTTTTTCTACTATATTAAGTGTTGGTGTAATTATACTAACGAGCGGCTCCATTAATTTTCCTTTCATTCTTAATATATCACATTTTGACATTATTTTAAAATTGTTACAAGTTGTAAATTTTTGATATAAAAAGCAACAAAAAAAAAAATTATGAGTAATAATGTGACAGAGTTCTTTTAGTGATTTGCAATTGTATAAAAGTTATAGTTATGTATAAGGATATAGGAGTGTCGGTATGGGTGAAAATTCAGTTACTATCTCTCCGTCAATTACGGGTGTCGGTTCTGCAGTATTGGGACTTGGTGCAGGCTATGTGCTAGCACCGCAAAAGTATACATTAGACAGGCTTTTGATGCAAGATGATGATACTTTTGAAAGAAATTTTTCTTCTAAAGTAATGAAAAGAGCAACAGAAGGCGAAAAAGAATCTTTGAAAAATTTAAATGATGCAGCACATATGTATCGCAAATCCGGAGATGAGATTCTAAAGCAGAAAATTGCACCTAATGCTAAATTATGGCATCAAATGGTTGCAGAGGTCAATATAGAAGATAAGTATATTTCAGATGCACAGTTAGCTAAGGAAAAATATTTAAAGGCTTTAAAAGATACACAATTTATGAAATTGAGAAAGTCACTGGAAGATGCACAAGGTAATTTATTAAAAAATCCGAATGATATAAAAGCACATCTTGAGCTGAAAGCAGCAAGTAGAGATTTTGCTGAAGCTCAAATTAAAATAGAGCATCCATTGAATCTTTATAAAAAAGCAAGAGAATCATTCCGTTCAGCTCGAGATGAGGCTATAAAAAACCTACCTGATAAGGGGGTTGCAATAGCAAAGCAGTGGGATAAAGTCCGTAAAGCCGTATCAGAAAGAGCCAATGTTATGTATGAAAAACTTGCATCATTATCAAGAAATGATTGTCTAAATAATGATTACGCACTTATAAAAAAATATATACCGAAAGCTAGAACTTATTCAGCTCTAATGGGAGGGATAATATTTGGTATCTTTGGACTTATTATTGGTGTGTATTCTTTAAATAAAGCTAACGCTGCATAATCATATCAATACTTATTGTAGATTGCTCTTATTATTTGTTCTTCTGTCGTTTTTTTGGCAGAAGAACTTGATTTTGGGTCTGAAATCATAATATCAAAAGCAACTAATTGTCCGTTTCTAGTCTTTATATATCCGCAAATAGCACTTACGTCACTTAAAGTACCTGTTTTTGCAAATAATATATCTTTAAAATAGAGCATTCTGTTTTGTAAAGTTCCTTGACCTGCTGTCGGAAATATTTTCATATAATCATCAAAGTTATCGCTTTTAGTTTGCAGAACTAAAAAATCGGTCATAAAATCAGATGTCATTAAATTGTTTTTCGAAACGCCGCTTCCATCAACGATTTTGATATCAGTGTTGTCAAGACCGTTTTTTTTGCAGTATTCATCAAACATTTTTAATGAATTTTTAATTGCCCCTGTATTATTTACGAATTTACCCCCGGCAACTTTAAATATTGTCTCTGCCGACATGTTGTTGCTATTTTTGAAGATATCCTCAAGGATATCTACAAGCGGGTGTTTAATTTCGCTTACCAAATATATGTTATTATTAGGAGTTTTTCTTTGTTGAAAAGCGTCATAAAATTCAATTTTAGCATTGCGAATTGCTTCATCGAGTTTGATAGAGAAATATCGTTTTGGAGAATTAACAGGGAATTTGTACGAACTGCGTTCTTTTATTTCTCCATTTACAGTTATTATATCAGGTGATATATGATTATTTCTTGAAAGTTCTATTGTATTTTTATCCCCGGTAACTGATAAATTCATAAAAGTTACAGGATAAAAGGTAGATGGTTTAATTATTCCTGGGGCACCTTTTTTCTGAGCAGGATCAATCACGATATTAAGTAAGTTTTTGTCTAAGTTATAAGAGCTGAATTTAGGCATCAAAGGATTTAAGTCGTCGTCCCATTGCCAACCTTCTCCCCATTCGACGCTGTCCATAACAAAATCATCTATAAAAAAGGCTTTGGGTGTAATAATATTTTTAGCTTTCGCAGCTTTCATTAAA
>CASGAK010000065.1 GCA_949299435.1 uncultured bacterium | reverse complement strand
TTATTAATATTTGTCTGATTTTAGTCTATTTTCCAACTGTTTAAATATTGTTCCTGCTCTTTTGTCAGAGTATCTATTTCTATACCCATTGATTTTAATTTTAGTTCTGCAATTTTTACATCTACTTCATGAGGCAATGTATAGAGTTTGTTTTCCAATTTACCTTTATTTTTAACAAGGAATTCAATACCCAATGCTTGGTTTGCAAAACTCATATCCATAACACTCGCAGGGTGACCTTCCGCACAAACTAAATTTACAAGTCTGCCTTGAGCAAATACATATACTGATTTTCCGTTTTTCAGTTTGTATTCTTCCAAATTCGGTCTTATTTCATTAATTTCCGTTGTATAGGCTTTCAAGTCACCGACATTGATTTCCCAGTCAAAGTGACCTGCATTTGCCAAAAATGCACCGTCTTTCATTTCTAAAATATGTTGGACATCTACTACGTGTTTATCACCTGTAATTGTCAAAAATATATCGCCTTCTTTTGCAGCTTGAGCTATAGGCATAACTCTATAGCCTTCCATTGCCGCTTCTAAGGCTTTTAGAGGGTCAACTTCACAAACAATTACATTTGCACCCATAGCTTTTGCTCTTAATGCACAGCCTCGACCGCACCAGCCATAACCTGAGATTACAACTGTTTTACCAGCTATTAGTATATTTGCACCACGTAAAATACCGTCCAATGAACTTTGTCCTGTACCGTATCTGTTATCATAGAGGTGTTTTGTTAAACTTGTATTCACACCAACTGCGGGGAATTTTAATTCACCTTGTTTTTCCAAGGCTTGCAATCTTATTATTCCAGTTGTTGTTTCTTCTGTAGATCCGATTACTTTTGAAGCCAACTCCGGTCTTTGTGAATGTATCATTGATACCATATCGCAGCCATCATCTATTATTATATCAGGATTATGATCCAGTGCTTCTTTTATATGCGATTTATAAGTTTCTACACTTTCACCGGCTTTTGCAAATACAGGAATTTCCCAATATTTTACGAGTGCGGCCGCTACGTCATCTTGAGTTGACAAAGGATTTGATGCAACAAGTATAGAATCTGCTCCTCCCGCCTTCATTACAGTGCATAATGCTGCTGTTTCTTTTGTTACATGCACACAGGCAGAAAGTTTTAGTCCTTTAAATGGCAGTTCCCTTTCAAATCGTTTTTTTATCTCTGTCAACACCGGCATATCTTTAAATGCCCACTCTATTTGTTTTTTTCCTTGTTCTGCAAGGGATATGTCTTTTATATCACATTTTAGTTCGCTTGTTACCATATTTTTCTCCAATTTTTTTGACTATAATATTCATTATAAAATACAAAAAATTTATTAGAAATAAATGTAAAAATTTCTTAATAATGAAGTTTTTTTTGACAAAAAAATATATTCACGATAATTATAAAACATAGAAATAAGGAGTGTTCGTGAAAGTTAATTTTGAGTTATATAACAAGCAAAAAAAAGGTAATAACAATATTAGCAGCCGTAATATATCTTTTAACGGTTACAGTTTAAAAAAAGGTAACTATGGCGAAAAGGTATTTGAATTTAACTATCCTTATGATTCAAAAAAATATGACTGCTATTTAGAAGTCTGTTCCGTAGAGACAGATGAAAATGGAAATTATATTATTGTTGAAGGCTTAAAAAACAATTACGATCCCGATGGATTTTTAAAATTAAACCCCGATTGCAACAAGATAGATTTAGCCAAGACTTTTTGTTTAAGAGATGATGAACCTTTTGCTTACCACTATGCTTTGGTTCCTAAAGGTGCAAACCGTAAAGATCCCAATGTATTTCCGATATACAAAATTGATGCGGGAGATAATATTAATGCAACTATAGAACGCGGAGATCATGAAATATATAATATAGTAACTTCAGAGTTTCCTGCAGGTCACTCAGGTGGAGCTATGAAATTACTTATGCCTGATTTTTATAACCCTATTTGGACTTATGACGATAACGGCTCTATCATAAAAAATCCTAATTTCGATAATACAAAAAATGCAGTTAAAACTTTTGCCAATAAAATCGGAGGGAATATTGCCGGAATTGAAAAAGACGTAAAAGACGGTAAATTTGACGGTTTCAGCAAAATCATTTCTACGCCTCTTTTCACTGATGACAGCAGATCCTCTCATGCTTATTGGAATAAAAACTGTATGCAGCTTGCTCAGGGACTTGGAAATATTAACAATTACGCTTCCCTGCAACGTGAAATGTTTAAAAAAGGTATTAACTTTGTATCTGATGGTGCTTATGTAAATGAAGGACTTGAAGGTGTACATTTTAAACATGTATTAAAATGGGGCGAAAACTCTCCATTTTTTAACTGGTTTCAAGCTCAAAACCTCAAAAATGCTCCTTTAGAATTAGGGGTATTCTCTAAAAATACAGGGTTTATAAGACACAGAATAGTCAACTCGCCTTATTTGTATAAACAGGATATGAAAACAGGTAAAATCTATCACGAAACTAATAAAAATTATGACAAGAAAAAACCTACTTATATCCAAATATATGATAACAGATTAGTAAGTGATGCTTTAAAAAACAACACGCAAAAATTAATTGAACGTTACGATATTGCAAATACTGATAATCTCTTAGAAATTAATACACATTATGATACAATCGTTCCTTATGCTTTCGAGATTAACCCTGAAACTTATCATAAAAATATCGAACGATTAAATGAATATAATGCTAAAATTAATAAAAATTTAAGCATGTATGAAATAATGGATTTTGCAACTGACTTATTGTTCCCTGCAAATAGCAATAACAGTAAATTACAAAACACTAAAGAAAAATTATCTAAAGCTATAAGTAAAATTGAAGACTCAAATCCGGAAATTGGTCATAATGAAGAAATAAATTTAATTATAAAAACCGCTAAAAAAGATTTTGATCTTAAACTAACTTCTGATGAAGAAAACAAATTAAAAAATTATCTATCAAGTTTTCAAAATAAAATTCCTTTAGACAGCTATAGAGGAACTCGTTTTGTATCTAAATTTGAGCACTTTTCACTGGAAGAAAAAATTGAGGGTAACTTCAATACTTGGGACGCAAATACAGACATTGCAAAATTAAACTTCTTATATTCTAATGCTGATATTGAAAACATAAAATTAAGTGAAATTCCTAAAGACCAATTGAAAAAAGCAAAGGCTTTAGAAAAGAAAGCGTTTGAAGTACAAGATTACGCAATATCATCTGCTACTTACTGGACTGCAAAAACCAGTGATATCATTAATTTATACATCGCTCAACAACTAAAATCAAAACCGGAAAATGATAATAACCCGATTCATTTCTTTAATAAAATTTTGAAATTGATTGAAGATGGAGATCTTCCTAAAAAATTAAAATCTGAAATTAATTTAGAAATTATTAAAAACGTTATTTCTAACGATTATAACTTAGTAGGATTGACAATAAAAAATGAATACTCAAAATATTTACTGCAGAATTTAATGACATTACCGCTTGATTCAATTGAATTTGGTGACAATTTAACTGCGGTATTATCAAGTCCTTACATAGCCAAAAGAGCAACAGATGAAGATTCTTTGGGCAAAAGCAGGTATGAATTATTCTTGGAAGGTAACCCCCACCTTCAAGATGAGTATAAAAATACATACAATGAAATGAATAAAATCTACCAAAAAGAATTGTATGATCTAGCTCATGAAATACTTGAAAACTTAAATATGATTATGCCACCTGAATCCAAAATTTATAATGGCTATAATCCAACACTTTATGGTATATACGTTATTCCAATGCTTTCTGATATAATTGTTAAACATATTTTAATCAAAGCATTGGCACCTGATGTTAAATTTAAAGAAAATAAAACAAATGGCGAAATTATTTACGATTATGATGCACTAAAACAAACAACCCTTGAATCTTTAAATATAATAGCCTCAAGTCCGAAAGATGAAGCAAGACAAGTATTAAATAAAATAACTTCAGGTATCAAAAATTTCACACCTAAAGATAAAAAAATAATTACAGATATACTATTTGATACATTAAAAGGTACGAACGCAAACAGTTTCAAATTTGCAGAAATGATTACTGACAGATTGAACGCAGGTCTGGATTGGAGAATTGATGCTACAAAAGATATCGCTGATATTTCTGCAATAAAATCAAGTGATGAGCATATTGATCCGATTTGGCAAGGCATAACAGATTTTTGGCATGCATTTACCGATAATGTATATAAATACAATAGAAATTCTTGCGTATTTGCTGAAATTACAGATGAGGGAATATTACACAAGTACGGATATGGCTATGATGCTGAAAAATATAAATCACCTCAAGATTTAATTAAAAAACTTGTTAAAGAAGCTAATTTTACAGCACCATTAAATTATTCACAGTTTTACTCATCTATTCTTAATTTATTTGGCAATCATTTTGACAAAAATGAGAAAAAAGGAACTGATTATAATGATCCATACGTAAGCCAAAGATTTGCAATGAAATGTAGGGAATTATTTGATTACATGCCTTATATGGGAATATTAAACTCTTATAACTTTATAGGTAATCACGATAAACCCAGAGCCTTACACGGATTAATTGTGGATACGAACTGGTATGATGTAAATTTACTTGATATTAACAATACATATTATAGAGAAAAAGCATTTAGAATACTTAATGATAAATACCTCGATGATATTGTAAACAGAAACAATTACAGATCAGATGATGAATATAAAAAAGCTAGGGCTAATGCTATTGATTCCCAAATTCTAAGACAAGTAAGCGGGAAATCATTGGCTATGGCAGAAGCTCTGCAAGAAGCATTCAATAAATCTATCACACAAAAATATCCTCATAACACAAATAAATTTGTCAATGAAAATTTATTTTCAAAAATATTCAAATCAATAAGTGATTTAGCTAAAGGTCATTACAAAGACAGAACAGTTTCCTCTGAAAGTTTCGGAGTAAAACCGATTGATGCTGCAATTGATATAGTTATCGATCAGGCTAAAACGAAATATGGACTGAGTCTTACTGATAAAGAAACACAAGAGCTAAAAGATGCTACTTTAAAATTTGCATTAGAACCGGCATTGAAAAAATTGCAAGGTATGCTTGAAGTTCTTTCAGTAATGCCGGGACTTCCAACTTTATATGCTGGAGATGATCTTGGTGCGAGCGGTTATGAATCAGAATCTAAAAACATATATCTACAAAACCGTTCACCAATACACAATGAATGGCTGGATAAAAATAAAACCAATTACAAATTCATTCAAGATCATTACAAAAAAACAAATGAAATTATGAAAATAAGGGATCGTAAAGAATTACATGCCCTTAACGATGGAGCTCCTTACATTCTGAATGTACAGGACGGAAGATTAAATAATCAACATGTTGATATTACAGCTATTCTAAGACAAGGTACTGATAACTCTATTGTTATTTCATTAATCAACCCAACAGGTCTAAATCACCAATTTAACGGAGATTACAATCCTCAATATGTAACTTTAGAAAGAATTGATATAGAAAACAGCAATAATAATAGAAATCCAAAAGGATTAACTAAAGGGCTAACCCCAGATACTACATTCTACAATGCAAAAGATGAAAACGACAGATATGTAGTTAAAGAATTTGACAATGCAATATTTCTCAAACGATTAATCAGAGAACCTGACGGATCCGAACATGAAGGTGATATTATCTTAGACGGCACAACTTTGACATTATATTCAAAACCGAAACCGAAAATAATTTATGATACCAGATATTATTTCGGACCTGTTAACTCAGCTAAAAACAATTTGAAAAAAGAAGAAGTCGGTAAAAAACTTTCAATACTGTCAGTATAGTTTTTATTTAAAAAACTTACGCACTAAACTAATTTTCATTTCGTCATAAGGCGGGAAAATATTATCAGCTAAGCGGTTGTTTTTACGCACAAGAACACTTTTCAAATGTGTAAATGTATCAAAACTGTACTTTCCATGATAATTACCCATACCAGAAAACCCTACCCCGCCGAAGGGAAGATTGAAATTTGTAACCTGATTAATAGTATCATTCACAGCCCCACCGCCAAAAGACAGACTTCTTATAATATCTTTTCTGAATGCTTTATTTTTTGAAAAAACATACAAAGCTAAGGGCTTATGTTTTGTTCGAATATTATTAAAAATATCATCGGAATCAGACCAACTCAAAACAGGCAAAATCGGTCCGAAAATTTCTTTTTGCATAGCTGGCGAGTCAAAATAATCTTCATCAATAATTGTAGGCTCAATATAAAGTCCACATTCATCAGTCTGACCGCCATGGACTATTTTTTGACTTTCAGAGTCAATAATTTCTTTCAATCTATAAAAGGCTTCAGTATCAACTATTCTACCATAATCAGGACTTTCCTGGACTATTACTCCATAGAATTTTCTTATTGCCTTAACAATCGCATCAATTAATTGTTTTTTAATTTCATAATGAGCAAGAACATAATCAGGAGCAATACAAGTCTGACCGGCATTCAAAAACTTTCCCCAAGCGATACGTCTTGCAGCCAAATCAATATCAGCAGTTTTATCAACGATTACAGGACTTTTCCCGCCTAATTCCAGTGTATATGGGATTAATTTTTCAGCAGCCGCCTTAGCTACCTCAATTCCAGCCTCAGGACTTCCTGTAAAGAAAATATAATCAAATCCGCCTTTTAAAATGTCCACACTCGAAATTTCTTCAGGCAAAATATGTCTTACAAAATTAGGATTGTAAATTTCTCCAATCATTTTATTAATAACTTTTGAAGTCTGCGGAGTTTTTTTCGAAGTTTTAATCACAGCACAATTTCCAGCAGCGATAGCCCCTGCAAGCGGCAATAGAGAAAGCTGCACCGGATAATTAAACGGTACAATAATTAATACACTCCCATAGGGCTCTTTTATAATCATAGACTTTGCAGGGGCAAGAAAAAATGGTGTTTGTACCTTTTCAGTTTTAGCCCATTTTTTAAGATTTTTTATTATGTAATTAATTTCTTTAATTACAATACCAATTTCTGTTGTATAGACCTCAAAGGGTGATTTATGGAGATCTTCATAAAGAGCTTTTAAAAATTCAGACTCATATTTTATAATTGCATTTTTAAGTATTACAAGCTGCTCAATACGAAACTGCACATCTTTTGTCCTGTTCGTATTATAAAACCCTTTTATTCCGTTCAAAATTTCGTCGATATTCATAAAAAATATTAAAATACCCCCAAAGGAATTTCACAATTACCGAATAAGCTAGACAGCGAATCTAAAATGAACCAAATCTCCGTCCTGCACAATGTAATCTTTACCTTCAAGTCTTGTAACGCCTTTGTCTTTGCAAGCAGCATAGGATCCGCAAGATACAAATTCTTCATAAGGTGTAATCTCAGCTCTGATAAAACCTTTTTCAAAATCTGTATGGATAACCCCGGCAGCTTGAGGAGCTTTTGCACCTGCTGGTATCGTCCACGCATGTACTTCTTTTTCACCTGCTGTTATAAATGTTCTTAAATTGAGCAATTTATATACAGATTTAATCATACGATTAATCCCGCTGTCTTCGATACCTAATTCTTTCAAATATTCTTTAGCTTCATCTTCGCCTAATTCAGCGAGTTCTTCCTCAATTTTTGCTGAAATCAAAACGACCTCAGCACTGTGTTTTGAGGCATAATCCTGAACCTGTTTTGTATAATCATTACCATCTTTCAAATCATATTCAGACACATTAGCCGCATAAATCACAGGCTTTGTAGACATAAGATTTAACTGTTTTAC
>CASGAK010000064.1 GCA_949299435.1 uncultured bacterium | reverse complement strand
TTTTTTTTCATATTTTTATTTTGTTTTGATTGGTTTTTAATTTTTTCTATATTCTCTTTTTTAATCATTTCTCTTAAAGTTCCAAAAGAGCACCATCTGAAAATTTCTCCTTGAGATTTTCTTCCTGTTTCTTCGTAATACATTGCTTTTTTATATAAGTCAGGGTGTTTTTCATAAAGATTTATCCAGTCGATAGGTTTTTGATAAAAGCAAAAGTAGCAGCCGTTACGTGCTTTCCAGTTGTAATATTCGGGATAAAAAATTCCGTTATTAATAAGAATTTTTTCTACATCATTTTTATTAATTTGATATTCAATAAAAGGATAAATTGCTTTTACGAGTTTTTTTTCTTTTTCAGATTTTGGAGAAATACCTTTTCTCCAAGATTCATCTGCCCTTATTCCTATATAAAAATAAAAAATACCGTTTCCTTCATTTTCTATTTTTTGATAAATATATTTCCAAGAAGGATTAACTTTAAGCAGAACTGTACAATATCTTCGATGCGGAGCGGGGATTAAAAAACTTGTGTGAAAGATATGATCGAAACTTTTTTCAGGTTTTACCCTTGTAATTTTTTTATTCAAAAATATCTCAATTTTATTTAGATAATCGTATGTTTCAGGCAAATCGCAACCGGTGTCATAGAATACCAGTTCCAATTTTTCAAAAATTTCTGGCATGGTTTCTTTCATGAAAAATGCCAGTGCGGTGGAATCTTTTCCACCGCTCAAGCTCAAAATATGATATTCTTTCAAAATTTAATCTCCTTTTATAGATTATTGCTCAATCAACAATTTACAATTTTATGCATAATGACGCACTGCTCAGCTTGAGAGAGTTCTTGCAGTTGTTTCAAAACTTTTTCAAAATTTTTACTGATACCGACTTGTGTAGTGCCGACTGTCGCTTCTAGTGTATAGAATTTCAAAGCTAAATCTTTTACTTTTACCTTAAAATCAGCTACATCTTCGTCATTCCAGTCTTTTGGAACTCTTGATTTGTTTATGAAAGTCGCAATTCTGTTAATCCACAAAATATCATCAGCCTCTTTTTCTACTACATTGGTAAATAAAATTTTTAATTCTTTTTCACCTATAAATTCTTGTATTTTTTCAAAACGGTCTGAGAGCTCTTTTCTTGATTTGGCTTTAAAACTTTCAAAAAAGAATTTATTGATTTCCGAAATCATTTCACTTGTTGCATTTTTTAATTCATCAATGGAAGTTTTATAATCTTTTAAAAATTCACTGTCACATTCGGAAAGCAATTTTCCTGAAAGGACTTTCGGTATATCCCTGTTAAACAAGCTGATAGGATCTTTCGCATTCATAATGACGTTTCTGAAACGAAGTGTTTTTTTGGATAATCTTTCTGTATGCAGAGTATATTTTTCTAAATCCCTAATAAAATATATGAGGTTTTTAGTTATATCCAGTATATTTTTTGAAGGTTTATCCGATAGAATTTTTGAAATATCTTCTAAAATAGGCAAATCTTCCATAATTGTTTTTTGGATTTCAAAGTTTTGGGGACAGAACAAAATTCTGTCAAACATAAGTTGATTAAGTTTTAGCTGGAATTGGAGTTTTTCGTAAATTGCTAAAATATCTTTATTTTTAGCAAGAACATCGAGCAATAAAATTCCAACGATAGACTTGGTAAGTCCGTAGGAGGTGAATTTTTCAAAAAGGTCGGTTAATTTTATTTTTTTACCTCGCAAAACATATTTTTCTATTTCGTTTTTTATATTTTTACATGTTGAATTTTCTGATAACAGTTCTTTCATCAGGTAACTTTCGATAGAATTTTCTTTCAATTCTTCATTTTCGAGTAGATGACGAGCAAGACACCTGATAGCTTTGGTAAGAATTGGAGGCATTTTTTCAAGTTTTAAATATTCAAGATTAATTTCCGGACGCTTTGGAAATTCATTACAACACCATGATTTTAAAGGATTTTCAGTTAAATATTTTTGACCTTTTTCAGTTAGAAAAAACTCTTTTTTATCCTCTTTAATAAATTCATTCGCTATTGCGAATTTTTTCAAGTCTTTAATTTGTGTGTTTGTAAGACCTACGATAAAATTCAAATCAGGTCTTTTGAAGATTGATGAATCTTTTTTCACACAATAGAGTAATTTGTTTAAATGTTCCATAAAAATCCTTTCCATTGCCTTTAAAACGAAAATCAGACTCAATATTTGAGTCTGAAAAGCAATTATTTAACTACTACCAATATAGATACAGTAAATCTGTTACTTCACCTTTAAAAATTGAAAAATCAATTTGGCTACTCCCTGCAAACGGTGAAATCATACAAGGATAAAACCTTGCAGGAGGTGTTTTTCTACCATTTATATTATTCATTGGAATTTGTAAAAAGTTTTGAAAATTAATCTTTTTTTAATTATTATCATTTAATTAGCAAAAAAAAATATTTACGAATTTTTTTAGTTGTATAACAGAAATTTCGGAGAAAACAATGATTACAGTTCAATATCAAAATTATTCCCCCCAATTCCAAGGTTTTAAAAAAGTTAAAGGTACGCACGCACAAATAAAAAAAATTTCAGAAAACCTTAAAGATAAATACCCTGATAGCTTTGTTTTGGTTGATAGAAAAAATAAAAAAGAAAATGTATGCTATATAATTACTAAAAAACATCAAGATAAATTTTTAGATGTATTAAAAAAGAATAATATGATAGATATTAAAGAAAATCTTGAAAAATATATGAATGAAAAGGCAAAAGAAATAAGTTTTGAAAAAATTCAAAAACTTATAAAGAAAGATAAAATTTAAAATAATGCAATATTTTAAATTCTATTTACAAAAAGATAAAAAAGAATTTTGTTATAAAATAAAATTAAATTAGGAGTGAGATATGCCAATACAAGCAATAAACAATGCAAATACAAATTCTTTTCAAAGAATAAAATCAAAAGTGAATTCAATATCTTTAACAGGATATGGGGCTTTGGTTTTAGGAACAGCAAGTGCAATTGCAGGTAATAGAAAAAAGATAAAAATGCATAAATATTTAGCTTATATAGCGGGGGCTTTGGCATTCGTACATACAGGTATAATAGAATTTAACCATTATAAAAGAAGACAAAATCGAGCTCAAAATATGGATAAATTGTCTGAGAAAGTTTCGCAATAAGGTACGTGAGCAAGACTTGCAGGTGGCAAAGGGCTACTTTTGATAATATTTCTAAACAGTTTGTAATTCTTTGACTTCCGTATTTTCTAATGAAGTATGTTCAATATTTGAAATAAGATTTTCTATTTCACTTATACTGTCTTCCATCAATGAATGTTGGAATTGGTCACATTCTTCTGCCATATCAGAAATTAGTGCATATTTTGAGTTATGTATGATTTTGTTAAAGTCACTTATTTCTAAAAATTCAATTTTATAATGGAGGTTATCTTTTTCCAGTATTTTTATTGCACCTATATTTTCGAACAAATCAAATAATAACTCAATAAGTTTTAAAGATTTACCCAAATGGCTTGCACATCTTAAAATTTGGACATTACCCGAATTATTGTTGTGTGAAAATTTAAGCATACCAACAAATGTTTTTAGGAAATCTTGGTCATCAAAGTATTTAATTTCATAATTCATAAGATGAATAAACTTAGGTGAAGTTATTTTTATAATTTTATATAGCGATTCTTTATCAGCAGGATAGTCAAAAAACATTATAGCATCACAAGGCTGCAGATTTTCTCTGGAAACTATTTTTTTATTTAATGCGTCATAGAATTTTAATTTATCACATATCGTTTTACTTTCTGCAAAAATTGCGATATTTTGTTTTGTGTTTTTAACATAATCATTTACTTGAGCGAGAATATCTGTTTTTTTGCGGTGGTCATAAATTTTAAACTTAGTTTGTTCTTGAATTTGTTTTTCTTCATTTTTTTCTTCTTTTAAAAGTGGTGAGTGAATATCTTCAATAATCAATTGAACATTTACATTGCCCTGGTATTCGTTAATTTGAGGACGAAATGCTGCATCAAACTTATCACCCTGTACAAGTGATATGTCACCTGCTCCCCAGCGAATACAATTAAACTCATTATTTCCTGTCTCGACAGTCAATCTTAAATGATCCTTATTATCTCCCATTAATTTTTTTTGTTTGATTTTTAAATCTTTAATAGCAAAAATAGGACAAGGATTTGCTTGCCCAAAAGGCTCAAGTTGAGAAATTTGATTTACCAAATCCACTGTAATGTCATTTGCACTGATTTCTAAATCAATATTAATAAACGGTTTTAATTCTTTACCGTTGGTCATTTCCTTAATAATACGATTAAGATTTTCTTTTACTAATTTAAAAGGTGTTTTATCAGGAGAGAACGAAAGTCCCGCCGCAAGAGCATGTCCGCCATAGCCATCAAGAATTTCCCCTATTGAATCAATGGCATCATAAAGATGCACTCCCTCAATACTTCTTGCAGAACAGCGAATTTGCTTTGTTTCTTCATAATAAGTCATCAAAAAAGTAGGTTTATAATATTTTTCTACGAGTTTAGAGGCTACAATACCGATAATACCAATTTTCCATTCGGGGTGGAAAAGAATAATAGCAGGATTTTTATTCCCTTCTTTTTGAACCATTTCATCAGCTTGTAAAAAAGTTTCCTGACAAAGATTTTGACGAATTTTGTTAAATTCGTTTAATGTAATAACCGCCATTTCTATTTCCTGCGGATTATCGGATAACATAACCTTTAATGCTGCTTCGACTGTATCTAAACGACCTGAAGCATTAATTCTTGGTGCGACCCCAAAGGCTATTTGCTCTGATGTGACACCATTCGTAATAGAGTACCCTGCACTTTCTAAAAGTCTTTTAATTCCTAAATGTTTTCCCTGAGAAATTAAATCAAGCCCCTTGAGTACGATATGTCGATTTTCACCAATTAATGGCACAACATCAGCAATAGTACCTACTGCAGCATAAGGAAAAATATCAAATACAAATTCCGTCTTATTGTAATGTGCAAGCAATGCCTGTGCAACTTTAAAAGCAACTCCTACCCCTGCAAGAGAAGTTAAACTTTCAATTTCTTTTGCAGAAAGATTCTCATCTAAAGCATTAGGAGCCTTGGGGTTTATGATTGCAAAAGCCTTAGGTAATTCCTCTGGTGCCTCATGGTGATCTGTAATTATTACATCTATTTTAAAACTGTTTAAAAAATTAACAGCTTCATTGTTTGAGATTCCGCAATCAACCGTAATAAGTACTTTTGGCTTGACAGTAGTCATAATTTTTACTAATGCTTTTGTATCAAGCCCGTGACCTTCTTTTTCACGGTCTGGAATAAAATAATTTACATCAGCCCCAAGATGGGAAAGAGTTCTGTATAAAAGAGATGTAGATGTAACCCCGTCAGCATCAAAATCACCATAAATAATAATTTTTTCATTATTATCTATAGCACTTGAAAGTCTTTCGATACATTTTTTCATGTCTGTAAAAACAAAAGGATCAGATAATTTTGTTTGTAAAGGATTTAAAAAATCTTTCATTTCTTGCTCATTTTTAATTCCTCTGGTAAAAAGAAGTCTTTTAATCAGTGAGCTTTCGTTAGTATCACAATTTTTAATAATCCACTCTTTTAGCATACCTTCTCCCGTCTTTAATTTGATGATAGCATAAAAACTCTTTATTATACAAAGGTTTGCTGTTATTTAACAAAATACGGATTGCTCCCAATGTAAAAGTAAAATTTTTAAATTTATAGAGTTTTGTGTAATAATTCTTCCTTTTTACATTACGAAGAACTTTAGAGTGTGTTATTTTGACGTCTGGAAATAAGGTTTGTAGCCCTTATTATTTTGCCAACTCTTGCACACTATGAAAAAAGTTGTTATAATAAATAGGTAAATGATGAAAACTTGGTAAAAACGAAAGGAGCTGGAAATGCACG
>CASGAK010000063.1 GCA_949299435.1 uncultured bacterium | reverse complement strand
GAAAAAGACGGTTATTGCATATTTACACACCCACTGGGACAGAGAATGGTACAGAGAATTTGAGGTTTTTCGCCTCAGGCTTTTAAGAGTTTTTGATAATGTACTTGATATGCTTGAGAATAACAAAATTCCCTCATTCTACTTCGACGGACAAGTAGCTGCTCTTTTGGATTATTTAGAAATAAGACCTGAAAAAGAAGTTTTGGTAAGAAAATTAATAAACGAAAAAAAACTTTTTATAGGTCCGTTCTATTGCCTTATTGATGAATATTTAACCGACCGCACTGTATTTGAAAAAAATCTTGAAATAGGGCTGAAATTTGCAAAAGATTTCGGCTGTCAAGATTTTATCGGATATTTCGCCGATACTTTCGGACACAGCAAGAATATCCCGCCAATTTTAAAAAAATACGGCATTGATAAAATTATCGTTTGGCGTGGGGTACCTGATTTGCCCTCTGAATTTATTTTCAATGGCGTAAATACTGTAAACCTTGTCAGAGGCTATTTTATGGACATTTTTTCAACTCCTAAGACTATCCAAGAAAAAGCTGAATTTTTAAAAAGCAATCTTGATAAAATTGCAGAAAAATCAGGTGAATACATACTTTTACCAATTGGTGCAGATCATCTTGGTGTAGAGCCTGATATTGCTGAACAAATTTCAGCTGTAAATGAAATACTTCGAGATTATGAAATCAAACTGTCTAATCCTTTTGAATACTTTGAGCTTGTAAAAGATAATTTTAAAACTGAATGGAATGATGAGTTAAGAGATAATTCAAAAACTTTTATTTTGCCTGGCTGCTATTCTGCAAGAATGAATTTAAAACAATACAGAACTGAAGCCTCTTATCGTTTGGAACAAACTGATAAGTTACAAAAACATTTCGGAAATAATTATCAAAACATTATTGAGTATGCTTATAAATTATTATTGCAAAACCAAGCACATGACAGCATTTGCGGATGTTCTACCGATGCTGTTCATTCTGAAAATATTATCAGGTATGACAAAATCCTTCAAATTGCTAACACAATCATAGAAGAGTTAAGACTACAATACCCTGAAGCTGAGCAACTTATACAAAACAGCGGATATGAATTTAAAACAACAAAAGCTATTGACGGTTTCAATATTATTAAAAAATCATTAGGATTTGACAGTAAAATTCTTTATGACACACAAAAAATACCGATAACAGAAGATTACTGCGAAATTTATACACTAAAAAAGACTCCTGAAAACCTTCCCAAAGTAGACTTAGGATTCACTCAAGATACTATCAAAGTAAATAACATTAACATTCAATTTGTCAGATATCAGGATTGTGGAGATACCTACAATTACGGTCCGAGCGAGGACAATATGGGAGAATATGCAAAAATTCTCGAAGTACTAAAAATTGAAAATAATGACAGCTTCCTTGTTAAAACAGACTTTTTCAATGTAATATTGTCAAGAAGTGACGGTCTTATAAATTTCAGAATTGATTGGATAAATAATATAAAAGATCATCTTTGGCAAGTAAAGTTTGATTTACCCGAGCCTGTCACTTACACATATTCTGAAGATTTAAATGCGATAATAAAAAGAGAATTTGATCAGAATTACGATATGAGAAAAAACTTACCTAAAACTCGCGGGATTGAGGTCAAGACAAACTTTGCTCCTATGCAAAGATACGTAGGCTCACAAGGTCTAGGAATAATTACAAAAGGTCTTACGGAATATGAAGTCAAGGGGAATTCAATACTTATAACTCTTTTGAGAAGTACCGGCATTATTTCAAACCCTCAAAACCCAGCTCGTTCTACCCCTGCAGGTCCTCCAATTGAAGTTCCAGGAGCTCAACTTTTGGGATATAATTATGCCGAGTTATCTATAGGATTTTTTGAACCAGAAAACTATCAAAAATACATCGATATAGTATTTCCTCAAATAATTTCATAATTTAACTAAAAAAAAAACTCTATCTTTCGATAGAGTTTGGAATTCTTTTAGTAATTCCTCGTGTGTAGAAGGTTAGTGTGTAGTAGGTAGTGTAAATAGTAAGTGTGTTTTTATATATCT
>CASGAK010000062.1 GCA_949299435.1 uncultured bacterium | reverse complement strand
GTCATCTTTTTTTATCTCACACATTTCAGCTCCGAAGTATCCGCTTGATAAAATATCCCCCACAAAAAGAGCGTTTTCATAACTGACTTCCTCAGGCAATTTTGTAAGACAATTATCTGCAAAAGGTACTCTGACAAATTCTGCCTGACAGCCGTCAATTCTACAGCCCAACTCCCAGCCGCCGTTTACGCAATTATTTACATAACCTCTTTTACAAAAATAGCATTCTCCGCAAAAAGTTTCACAGTTTGCACATACTCTGTCCCCCACAGTGAGTTTTTTAACACCTGCACCGACTGCTACAATTTCTCCGACAAATTCATGACCTAAAACAACATTATTTATTGCTCGAGGAACAAAACCGTTTTTTATATGCAAATCACTTGTACAAATCGCTGAAAGTTTTACTTTAACTATCGCGTCATTGGAATTAATTATTTCAGGTATACCCAGTTCACACAACTCTATTTTATTTTCAAAATCCTTATTATACACAAGTGCTTTCATATAAATCTCCTTAAATACATCTGAAAGTATAACAAAAATATTTTACAGATTAAACCTTCGCGTAATTAAATGGATTAAAAAATCTTTTATAATCAATTTGTCGAAATAATTTTAAAAATTTAAAGGAGAAATAATAATGAACGAAGAAAAAATGCAAGATGAAAATAAAGAAACATTAAAACAAAAAGCTGAGCACGCTGCTCAAGATATCAAAGAAAAAGCTCACGACTTGAAAGAAAATCTCAAAGCCGAAGCAGAGCATCTAAAAGAAAAAATTGAAGAAAAAACTGATGAAATGAAAGAAAAACACGCTGAAAAAAAATTAGAAAAAGCAGAAGAAAAACTTGAAAAGGAAATCGAAAAAGAAATAAAAAAAGATCTTGAATAATTCAAATACAATACAATCAAAAAGCGGACTAGAGCAAACTAACTTTATTAATACTGACTCTTTATTTGCCTAATTAAATAAGTTAAAGTTTGATTTTCAGTCCGTTTTTTATTATCTGTTTTTACAGAAGAATTATTTTTTTTAATACACAAGCATTAAATTGAAAGCGAACATTCTCCATCTGAAAGCCTTGCTCTCACAAGTCTGCTCTGTGGCTCCCCTCTAATACACACCATATAACTGCATTGCCCTGACACCAAATTAATTTTGCTATGTACATAAAAATCAAAACTTCTGCTTACGATATTTATTACGGATTTTTTCGGACATACAATTTTTAAACTCTATCCTCCGCAGACTTTACAAGGTTTACCGCCTTTGTTATAAGCATCTTTTCTTTCCATCTTTATACAATTTTTTGTACATTTTTTAGCATGCGGACAATTTGTCTTGTGAACTTTTTGAGTCTGAGTATTATACATAACTGTTTCTGCAAACACAGGTGCAACAAAAACTAAATTCGCAAATATCCAAACCAAAAATACTGCAATAATTTTTTTCATAACTTAACCGATCAAATTCAATTTTTTACCGACTTCAGGGTGATTACTCTTATAACTTTCAGCTTGAGATTTAATCATTCTGGCCTGATTAGCGACATTATAATCCTGATCGGAAGGATCTGACGGTGCCATAGCTGAAAATATCACCGTATTTGCATCTTTTATAGTTTTATCGGGGTTATTCTTATCCAAAGACGGCATTTTAATTGGCACATGCCCGCCGATAGGAATACCGTTAGAATCCCTTTCTATCACAATTCTGCCTGCAAGACTTCCACCTGCTCTTTGATGTGCAAGCTCATGAGAATATATCTCATTATATCTTTGACTTATCATATCCTGACGCTGTTGATTTTGTGCTGATGAATAATTGTTTGCATACATTTTAAGCGGACTTATCATAACTAACCTTCTTTCTACTATAATTGTAGCAAATTTTTCAAACTTTTGCAATATTTATAAAGAATTATTAATCTTGCCGATAAAATAATTTTTGCTATAATGTAGTAAAGAAGTTAATTTAATCGAATACAACGTAGGTAAAAACCGACTGCGGAGGTAAATTTTGAAAAAGATATTAGGATTAATTATATGTTTGGCACTTACAACACCTGTTGTTTATGCGGAAGGACGCGGGAATTCAAACAATTATGTACCTCCTGAAGGTTACGGTCAAGATTTAAACGGTTTTATGTATTCAAATTACAAACATGACGAGGCATCAGAAAATGCTGATGATTATGCTATGCCTGTGCCAAAATTTTTGCAAAGAAAAAAAGAAGAAGTAGCTGCACAACGCGAGCCGCATGAAATCAAAAAAAATTCTGACGGTAAGATGAAAAGTGCACCTATGAATTACAGCCAATTCCCGCAAAACTACGACAGCAGTCAACAGATGTTTATGATGCAAAACGGAATGGGAAGTATGTACGGAATGCCGTTTTAGTCTAGCCAAGAGCGAACTTTTGCTGTTTTCATCACGCCAATTTATATTGCCTGCATAGCTCTATGTAATATACCCTGTAAAATTATACTCTCGCTTATCATTGTAGAATTTCATCAGAAAAAATTAATTCAAATTTTTCTCTACAATCGGCGGAATCGGTGAAGAAATCAACATTGTCATATATTTGTCATTTTCAGCTTTGACTGTATTTGCAATACTTACTATTTCTTCTTTTGTTTTGAAAAAGTATTTTACGGAATATTTAAACTCGGTAATCCCGCTTATCGGATTTTTTTCATATTTATAGACATTATAAGTAAAGAAATTTTTACCGTCCTGAGAACCATTCTCCAAGTAACTTATAACAGCCTGATCTGTCTTTTTGTTTTTGGCGAATTTTAAAAGTACACAACTTTCATTTTGTTCAATTTCTTTATCAAAATTTTCTGCAAACTTTATGGGATCTTTTTCATCGGGAAGATGATAAATCCCAAGCATCTGAGTCCAATTGTTGTGATCCTCATTTTTGGGAAAATATTCATTCAAAGCATTTGGAACATTCAAAGACTGTGCTGTTGCTTTCAATACAAAATTTTGATTATCAAATTTTATTTCATCAGCTTGAGCCGCACATACAAGAGTTAATGATATAAGCAGTGATAG
>CASGAK010000061.1 GCA_949299435.1 uncultured bacterium | reverse complement strand
TCTGCATTTCCAGCTCCTTTCATTTTTACCAGGTTTTCATCGTTTACCTATTTATTATAACAACTTTTTTCATAGTGTGCAAGAGTTGGTAAAATAATAGGAGCTTTTGGTGTGCCAAAACAATGCACCAAACTTTTTAAAAATTCAACATAACTACAAGAACTTACCCTCCTCTACGCAAAGGGAAGGTATGAAGTTTTCTTACAGAAGAATGTTGTAAATTTAATAACTATTGGAATGTTAAATACAAATTACTTTTCGTCTTCAAAAATTTCTTCTTCCAAAAGTACATCATGTCCCATATTTTGCATCATGTTTAAGTAAACACCATAATATATATCCATTGCCACGATATATTCATTTAAAATTGCTTGATGACCGTTTTCTATTAAAATTAAATTCATCAATGTCGTTTCACCTTTACGATAACGTTCGGTAGACATTTTAAGAATTTCGTCAGATTCTGCAAGAATTTCTTTATAATAATTCATGTTTTCTTTCGAGTATTTAAAATTATTATAATCTTGTTTCAATGTAATTTTTAATTTATTTTCAAAAGATACTTTATCCATTTTAGCTTTTTCAAGGATAGTGTACGCTTTATCAATTTCTGGTCTATAGGTGTATAAAATCGGCAAATCAAATCCACCACCGACAAAAGCTCCTGACCAGTTGTCGCCATCACTGCCATATTTTAACTGCCAAGCGTATCCACCGCCTACTATTAAATTTGGAATTCTTTGACGTTTTGCTAAAATATATTCTTGTCCGTATTTTTCAATATCACTGTCAGCAATTCTGATTGAATGACTGTATTTTAGAGCAATAGCTTCTATGATATCATAATCAGGAAGTTTTATATCCAAAATTGTTAAATCATCACTGAATAATGAAGCCTCTTGAGTATCATACATAACCTCTTTTTGTGCTACGTTGATTACTTTATTCAAATTGAATTGAGCACTTATTAAATCCGCCTTTGAACGATTTAGTTCTATTAATTGTTTTTTATATTTTATATCTGATTGCAAGTTATCTATTTTATAACTTGAATTGGACTGAGGTCTTTCTTGAGCTATTTTTTTCATATTTTCAAATAACTCTTTACGTTCGTTCATAATTTTTACTATTGACTTGTAATACAAAACATCAAAGTATGCTTTCATCACTTTGATTTTCAATTCGTGTTCAAACTGTCTGATTTGATTTTCAATAGATTTTTTTTGAGCTATTGCAGCTTTTTTACGTACTCCGCGTTTAAAAGTTTCTATAGGAAGCATAAGCCCTGCTTGGCTTGAATTACCGGTTCTTACCTGACCGATTAACACATTTGTTTGTACTTGAGGGTTTTGCAGACGATTTGCTATTTTTATTTCTGCCTCTGCTATGCCTAATTCTTTCCTTTTAGCCTGTAAGTCCAAATTGTTCCTCAAAGTTAACTGTACAGCTTCATCAAGAGATACTCTTTTTACTTCGGCATTTACAGGCAAAGTAAATATAATTAACGATATTAATAATATAACTATTCTCATATATAACTATTCCAAAATTTATTTTACCTGAAAAATGTTTTTTAGCAAATAAAAAAGCGGGTAATCCCCGCTAAGTTTTACAAAATGCAAGAAGAATTATCACAATAGGGTTGCTGCAGGTTTTCCTACAAATTTGATTAAGATATCAATAACTTTTGGCATTTGACAAACAAATGAATATTCTCCCTTTGACAAAGAACATTTACTGCAGTCGCATTTTATGGAATAACATTCCATAGCTTGTTCTGTCCAAGCCTTTGTTATTGAATTTGAAATTTCCCCGTTCGTTTGGGGCTGAAAAGTATATTTTTCAGATAAATCAACCTTTTTCATATCTTTTTCCCCCAAAATTACCAATACTACCCCGTTAATTTGATTTTAAACGGTGAATACGTTTTTTTAATCCTTTAAACAGATGATTTTTTATTAATTATGCAATTTAGCTATTTTTACATTGAAAAGTCTTTCCAAATTGACTCCTGACAAAACATAAGATATCAAATCACCGGGGGTTAGTGAATATATATTTTCAATTTTTGGGAATGCTCCGACGACTGAGGTATTTGTATATTTTTCAATAAGTTTTGGCAGATTTTTTATATTTTCATCATCTGTTTTATAAGGACAGTCATATAGAATAATTCCACTAATTTTAACCTTTTGAACAATTGCATGATTTATCATTACTAAAATATCATTTATCGGGGTATAAGGAGAGATAACAAAAAGTATCGGTAATTCTAAAAGTTTTACCAAATCAATTTCAAGAAAACTATTTCCAATAGGAGTTGCAAGCCCTTTAGTACCAATTGTAAAAAAGCAGTCAAATTCATTATGAATACTTTTGTAATCTTCCAAAATGACATCTTTTTCAATTTTTATATGTTCTTTCGCTGCGGCAAGTAATGGTACATCATATTCTCGCAACAGGTAACTGCAATAAGTTTTTATATTTTTATCAACACTTTTTACATATACCAAATCAGGAGCTTCGATATAGCCGTTATTTTCGACAGCACCGGTTTGAATAGGCAAATATACTCCCGTAGAGTATCCAAGGCTTTGCATCGTTGCGGCAAGCCCTGCCATTACTAATCTTTTCCCTAAACTGCTTTCTGAACCTGTAATAAAGATGTCTAGCATAGCTCAATCCTAGCATGCTCAACCGTTGATTGCAAAGTATACTTCTTTTAAACGTTTTTTACTTATATGGGTATACAACTGAGTTGTAGATACATCACTGTGTCCTAAAAGTTCTTGAACTACCCTTAAATCAGCACCGTTTTCCAAAAGGTGCGTTGCAAAACTGTGACGAAGTGTATGCGGAGAAATTGATTTATGTATTTTCTCTCCCTGCTTATGTATAAATGTGTATACATCTTGTCTTGTAATATTTTTTCCATCTTCTTTTATAAGCAAAATTTTAGACGTTTGTCTATTTTTCTGCAAAATAAAATCACGCTCTTTTTCATAATCTTTTATCGCTTTCAAGGCTTTTGATCCGATTGGTACAATCCTTTCTTTAGAACCTTTACCTGTACATTGAAGATATTTTGCCGATATATCAATATCGTTAATTTTTAAATTGACAAGCTCCGATACACGAAGTCCGCAACCATATAAGAGTTCTAAAATTACCCGCTCCAATTTCGTAAGATTTTGAGATAAAATTGTGTTAATTTCCTCGATTGTCATTACTTTTGGAAGTTTTTTAGGTATTTTAGGCTGTTCTAATGTCAATGCAGGGTTTGTATTACAAATCTCGTTCGCACATAACCATTTAAAAAAACCTCTCAATGATGCCGTTTTTCGCATTACACTCGTGGAAGTATATTTTTCTTCATGAAGTTTTAAAATATATCCGTTTATGTGAGTTCTTTCTATATCACAAAGTTCTTCTGCACCTTTTTCAGTACAAAAATCAAGGAAATCCGTAAGATCTCTTTTATATGCATCAATTGTATTTGCAGAAAGTCCCTTTTCTATTTCAAGAAACTCCAAATATTGCGATAAAATTTGTACATTCATACATATTGAATTTACTCTTTTTTTCAAGTTTTTTCAACATTTGTAAAGAAATTTTATTTAGGAATCGAAAATGTAAATTTTACGTATTTGTTCATTTCACTTTCTACTTTAATTTTACCGCCGTGAGCATCTATTATTTTTTTGGCAATATACAATCCAAGACCGGAGCCGACTTTTTTATGGGTGTCTGCGTAACTTACATATTTTAAAAAGATATCATCAGGATTTTTTATCTCTAAGCCGGTACCAAAATTTGTTATCGAAAAAATTAAAAAGTTTTCACTTTCTTTTATATCCATTATAACTTTTGATTTTGAAATTCCATGCTCTATTGTATTAATTATCAAATTATGTACAACACGCTTTATTTCTAATTCATCAAAATTCGCATAAAGATTTTTAGCACTGCAATTTAAAATATATTTTATTCCTTTTTCTTCAAAAAGATATTTTGTATCTTCAATACAGCTTATTACAACATCTTTTAAAGAATATTGCGACATTTGTAAAACAAGATTTTCGCTTTCAACTTTATACTTTTGGGTAATATTTTCAACTAAATTTTTCATATATTTTGCGGCACTTAAAATATCAGATATGATTTCTACTTGCATACCGTCCATTTTTTCCCTGTTTTTATTTAACAACTCCAAAGCACAGATTTCTGCATAAATAGGGGTTTTCAAATCATGCGTCACCATAGCTAGAAAAGTTTCTTTTTTATCGTTCAACGCGTCCTGCAAAGATTTTGTCTTTAACATATTATAAATCTGCGACCGAACTACTGCAACATCAAAAGGTTTTTCAATATAAGCACACGAGCCGACATTGTAACCCATAATTTTATTTTCCGCGTCTGATAAAGCTGAAATAAACATAATAGGAGTGTCTGAATTAATTTTAGTACGTTTAATAACATTAGCAAGTTCAAAACCAGACATTTCCGGCATCATTATGTCTAACAGAAATAAATCAAATTTTTCTTTATCTACTATCTGACTTGCCTCAATTGGTTTTATAAAAGTTTTTACAGTTAAATCAAGAACAGATAAAGTTTCTAATAACAAATCAATATTCATTTGGTTGTCATCTACAACCATAACTTTTAAACCTTTTAAAGACCTATAGTTTGGAATATCAGAAATACTTGTATCAGATTTATTTTGTTTTTGAAAATAACTCTGAATAAGTCTTATATCGACAGGATAAGGAATAATATTTTTTACCCCACTGGAATTTGCAAGCAAAATATTCTTTCTTGAAATTTCATGAGAGGTCAACCAAATTTCGAGATTCGGATATTTTTTATTTATCTTTTTGACCATGTACAAATCTTTAAAATCCGTCTTTGCAACGCAAAGTTTCTTTTTTGAAAGACCGTTTATTTTTTCTAAATCCTTTAAGCTCTCGACAAAAATTAAATTTTCATTCCCGACATTATTTATTAATTCTTGCATCTCATATCCATAATATATACTGATTAATCCTTAACAATTACCCTATCGGGCAATCTTTTTTTTGCTTATAAATTTATTGATGATAAAATATAATTACGGTGAGAATATGGCAGAAACATTTCAGGAATTAATAGCTCAAATAAAAGACCGTCTTGATATTGTAGAGGTCGTATCTAAGCAAGTTATTTTAAAAAAACAAGGAAGTCACTATTGGGGACTATGTCCTTTTCACAAAGAAAAAACCCCCTCTTTTTCCGTTAACCCGAAATTAGGAATTTACAAATGTTTCAGCTGTGGAGCAGGCGGCGATGCTCTTTCTTTTATACAAAAGACTCAGAATTTAGAATTTTTCCCGATGATAATGGATTTGGCTGAGCAGTTCGGCTTGGAAGTTCCCAAAAAATTTGACAAATCAGAATCAAAAGATTTGAAAAAAAATATGCTCAAAGCAACCCAAACAGCAGCTGAACTTTATAACGACTTGCTTCTTAATCATAAAAATCCTGAAATTAACACAGCTTTTGAATATCTTAATTCCCGCGGAATTTCACGAGATATTATAAAAAAATATTCACTTGGTGTCGCGACAAAATCATTTTCGACATTATATGACACTTTAAAAAAAGATTTTTCAGATGAAGTTCTTGAAAAAGCAGGATTGATAATCCCCGGCAAAGAATCAGGAAAATTTATCGACCGATTTCGTAACCGTATAATTATACCGATTCAAAACGAACTTGGTGATTTTGTGGCTTTCGGGGCAAGAACAATGGAAAAAGACGGTCAGCCTAAATATTTGAATTCATCAGACTCCATGATTTATAATAAAAGTAAAGTATTATATGGTCTATATACAGCACGTGATGCAATCAAAGAAGAAGATGGAGTAATTTTAATGGAAGGCTATTTTGATGTAATTTCAGCTCAAGCACATGGCATAGAAAATGCCGTAGCTGCTTGCGGTACAGCTCTTACATCAGACCACGTTAAATTATTATCAAGATATACCAAATCAAGAAGAATTTATCTGTCTTTTGATACGGATAGTGCAGGTCAAAAAGCAACCAGCAGAGGTGCTGAAATTATTAAAGAAGCATTCTCAGGACTTGGAAATATAAAACAATTTGATGAAAGCTATATTTCAACCTCAGACGACAAATATGCCTGCGAAATTCGTGTTATTTGCCCGCCCGAAGGTAAAGATCCCGATGAATTTATCAGGACAATCGGTGCCGACAGTTTTAAAAAAATAGTAGAAAATGCTCCACTATTAATTGATTTTCAACTTAACAGCATTTTAAAAAATAAAAACCAAATTAAAACCCCACTTGAAAAAACAAGATTTGTAAAAGATATAATACCGATTTTACAAGAAATTAATAATGATATTATAAGAACAGAATATATTAAAATGGTTTCCACAGCTTTGAATATTGATGAAAAAGCACTGGCTACCGAAGTAAAACGAAGAAAAATTTTACCTGCTAATGCACAAGAAGAACCTTCTCAACAAATTACTAAAATTGTAACAAAAAATGTAACAGTTTTAGAAAAAGCGCAAAAAAATTTATTGAGTGTTTTTTTTGTAACCGACAATCATTTTTCATTTGCTCAAATAAATGAAATGATTGGTGATACTGCATTTACCAACCAAACGTTAATAAATGTAAAATCTACAATTGACAAATTAATATGTACCGTAAATAATGTAAAGGAATTGATTGAAAATTTATACACGGAATACTGTCAAAACCCTGATGTACAAGAAGTTTTAACCAGTTTGATAAGTATTTCGGAAACATTCAATAATTTAACTCCCAAAGACTTTCAAACAGTGATAGAGGAAAATAAAAATAAAATTAGCCAATGTCAGCGGGAAAAAGAAAAAGAACAGTTACGGAAATTATATATTAATGCTGTAGATGATGACACAGAAGCCCTAAAAATACAGATGCAGCTAAGAGATAAGATAAATAAAAGATTAAATTCGGAGAAAATTAATGACTAAAAAAAGACAATCCAACTCCTCAATAGTCAGTATATTAGAAGATGAAAATCTAAATATTCCTGATATTGAAGAGGATTCTTCACTTGACAATGAACATGATGATGTAAATTACATCAATATGGATATCAGTACAGATAATATAGAAGATATCGTAACATCGAAAATGGGTAATAAAATGAACCTTGATGACATCTATATGATGAATTCAACAGAAGAAGAAAACCCGAACGATTTTGAATTACCCAAAGGTATCGCAGTAGATGATCCTGTTAGATTATACCTAAGAGAAATCGGTAGAATAAAATTACTTTCAGCAAACGAAGAAATTGAACTTGCAAGAAAAATTCTTGAAGGCGGCACACCCGGTGCTATTGCAAAAAGAAAACTTGTACAGGCAAATTTACGTTTGGTTGTATCTATAGCAAAAAAATATGTAGGCAGAGGAATGCTTTTCTTAGATTTAATCCAAGAGGGTAATTTAGGTCTTATAAGAGCTGCTGAGAAATTTGACCATGAACGCGGATTTAAATTTTCAACGTATGCAACATGGTGGATAAGACAAGCAATCACAAGAGCAATAGCTGATCAAGCAAGAACTATTCGTATTCCTGTGCATATGGTGGAAACAATTAATAAATTGAAAAAAGTTACACGTCGCTTGGCACAAGAGCTTTCAAGAAAACCTACCGAAGATGAATTAGCGATAGAAATGAACGTATCAATTCCTAAATTACGTGAAATAATTAAAATTGCACAAGAGCCGCTTTCATTGGAAACTCCTATCGGTAAAGAAGAAGATAGCAGATTAGGTGATTTCATTGAAGATAAAGAAGCTGATGCTCCGATAAAAACAGTTGCAAGTGAACTTTTACGTGAAGATTTGGCGGAAGTGTTATGTACATTATCCCCAAGAGAACGTGATGTTTTAAGACTTCGTTTCGGCATGGACGACGGACGTCAAAGAACTTTGGAAGAAGTCGGTCAATTATTCGGGGTAACTCGTGAACGTATCAGACAAATTGAAGCTAAGGCTTTAAGAAAATTGCGTCACCCGAACAGAAGTAAAAGATTACGTGAATATGTAGAATCATAATATAAAAAAAGCTCCTGATATCAGGAGCTTTTTTATGTATCAAACCTTTAAATTATTGACTTTTAATACCAGCTACATTATTATTTTATAAATAAGAAGGAAAGTTTTTTATGTATAAAAAGATTATCTACATATTTTTGTTTATGTTCATGAGTCTTTTTTTATGCGGTTGTAACAATTATAAAGGCGAGCCGGGGACACTTAATGCCGTATTAAAACGTAAAAAATTAATTGTCGGGGTAAGAACCGATGCTAAACCTTTCGGATTTATAGGAGAGGACGGCTATAATTACGGATTTGATGTGGATTTAGGCTCTGAATTAGCATTATATTTGGTAAATAAATATGAAAATGCAGTAGAATATGTGCCTGTCACAGCCCAAAACAGAATTGCTTATCTAAATTCAGGTAAAGTTGATTGTCTTATTGCGACGATGTCAATTACAGAAAATCGCTCCAAGATTATGGATTTTTCTATACCATACTATAAATCAGGCCAGGCTGTTATGATTCCTCACTGGAGTAAAGTAACAACTTTGAAAGAATTGAACGGACAAAGAGTAATTATTGTATACGGATCTACAAGTGAAATTAACATAAGAAATGAATTGCCTGATTCTACAATAATGGGTTATAAAAATTATGATGATGCCGTAAAAGCATTAAAAGATGGCTTAGCAGTGGCATTAATCGCTGATGATTCAGTACTTTTAGATTATGTATACAACGACAAATATTTTAAACTTTTACCGGGAAGATATTCCGTTGAACCTTATGCGATTGCTTTTAGAAAAGGCAAAGATACAGAAAGTCTTAGACAATATACAAATTTCTTTTTAAAAGAATATGCAAGAACCGGTAAACTAACAAGATTACAACAGAAGTGGGGATTATACTAATGCAGAAAAAAACTACAATTATAATAACAATTATATTTCTATTAATTTTAGGAGGCTTTTTAGCACTTGCAAGAAATAAGAACTACGCAATTGTAGACTGCAACAACTTAGAAGGTAAATGTAATTATTTTGAAAAAAATATTTTCGGTAGTACAAAAAATGAAACCACATTTGCTTTTAACGAAGTAATTCAATGCTATATTGAGGGTGTATATAAAAATGAAGATGAAACTGCCCTTGAGGGTTATAAATTTTACTTGTATTTGCTTTCAGAAAATGAACCGATAAATTTTCAAACAAGACAAATAGAAAATCTTGATAAAATTTGTATGAACTTTTTTGAAAAAAAATCATTTAACTACAAATTTCCTATTTCAGAAAACAAATCAGAATCTTCTGAAAAATAGAGCTTAAATTATTCTGCTTCTTTAAGCACAACTATTACAGATTCTATTTCATTTTTAAGATATTCTAACTGTTGGTCGATATTTTCTGAATTATAAATTTGTCCTGCACCGGAATAAGCAAGGTATGGTTTATATTTTTCAGCTTCAACTCTTAAATTTGAAATTGTATTTGCTCGCATACTAAGCTCTAGAAGTTTTTGATAGCTTATGAAATAACTCTCAGGTTTATTTGCGTATTTATCACGAAAATATTCTGCATTTTTATTGAAAAAATATACTTTAGCCGCGAATTTCTGTACATCTTCACGATTTTCAATAGAATCATATATTTTCTCAAGCATAAGAATAAATTCATTCAAATCATTAACATACTGACTTGTTTTATTTGGTTTCAGGATAATATTTACAAAAGAGGGATCTTCCCTGGGAATTGGTTTTAATTCATTGGAACTGTGAAATTGCTGTGTTTTATCAAATACCGGAGTACCTTGAGCAGGCTCTGTCGTTTCGTATTGTTTTGTGATGTTTGGAAGCGTACCAAGATATCCTTTGCCTTCAGTATCTATTTTGTCATCTTTACCAAAAAAAGCAAAAGTACTTGTTGATGAAAATATTAAAGCCAGCATGAAAATTAAAGACTTTTTCATACCAAAATTATAATGTTTTTGAAAAAAAAATCATCATTTATTTAACTGAAGCAAAAAAACTATCTATGACTAAAAGGGAGAATTTTAAGTGCTGATTTTGCTTTATCATGATTTTTATCAGGCAATTCATAGCATTTAACGCATCTTGCTTCATAAGTTTCGTCCCCGCCTATCATAATCAAAGGAGAACTTTTATCAGCAGGTTTTCCGTCAATAAGTCTTTGAGTACGAGTTGCATGCTCACAACCACATTTCATACAAACAGCATGCAATTTATCGACTGTTGTCGCTATACACAATAATTGGGGCATTTGTCCGAAGGGCTCTGCTTTAAAATCCAACTCTAGACCAGTACCTATAACTTTTTTACCTTCTTCCATCAGTTTTGAAATAACTTTTGTAATATTGCTATCAAAAAACTGTAATTCATCAATCGCAATGACTTCATCTTCGGGTTTCACGATACTTAAAATTTGAATTGAATGCTTTACCTTTATCGCATCTAACCAAAGTCCGTTTCTTGACTCTATATAATCACCTTTTGTACGGGTATCGACATCTGGTGAAATTACTTTAACTTTCTTTTTTGCAATGATACAACGTCTTACTCTTCTTAAAAGTTCTTCTGTTTTTCCGCAGCTCATCGGTCCTGTTATCAATTCAAAACTATAGCAACCGTCCATTTTTTAATTTCCCCTGTTCCAAAATATATATTGTTCTTTATTATTATAATCCTATAGTTCTTATTTTAAAAGTAAAAATTTGTTAATTTTTATTTGTTCTTTTTTAATTATATTATTTTTTCCAGCTGCTAATTTTTATAAAAAATAAAACACAGCCAAAAAACTGTGTTTTATTTTATTGTTTTTAAAAATTCCTATTTATTTGCAATATCCAACCCAGTATTCTTTACCATTATATTTGTAACCTGTTTGTGCACAAAGTTTTCCTTGTAATTTTCTTCCGTTAAGCTCCATTTTTATCGGTGGACATTGTGGTGTTTTTTTAGCTGCGATTTGTGGCTGGTATACTGTATCAACGCCGCTTTCCAATAATTTTTTAAAATATATTTGCATACTTGCATTATCTCGTTTTTCAGCAGCTTTTAGCATTGACATTGCTAATTTATCCAGTTGAGCTTTTGTTACTTTTTTGGTACTTGTTCCTGAAGTTTCTTGTGCTGATATAGCTGTATTGTCAAAATTAAAGGCACAAAATATACCAACTAAAACAATTCCCAATATTATCTTTTTCATATAAATCTCCTTTCTTTTTTACTTAATAACAATTTAATGAATACGATACTCTGCATTTTGACTTAATACTTTATCTTTCAGACGCTTTAACCCTTTTCCATAAAAATATTTCAACTGTTCTGGGAATTGTCCTTCAATATCAATTAAGTACATATCATGAACTATAAACTCTTTTATTAAAAAAACAACATCTTTATTTTTTGTCCATATAGAAACAACTGTTTCATTTTTTTTAGATTCAATTTTACCAAACAAACCTTCAGAATTATCTGCTGTAATAAAAACCATTCTTCCGCCCAAAGAATGTTCTATCTCTCGAGCAGAGGCATGTTTAAAAACTGTACCGAAAGTACATTCAAAATTATCATAACCGACAATTTTAATATCCAGACCTCGATTGTATCCTTCAAGAAGCTCTTTTTCTATAAACTTAAAATCTTGTGACCAAATTTCAAGATAAATTTCACGACGAGCATTTTTAATTATTTCAATAATTTTTTCTCTGATTTCATTGCTTCCGTTTACTGTCAAAATCGGCTCTGTATAATCCTCTTTTACATTCGGTAACTTTTTTTCCAAAAAATCCAATGTAGAATTTATTTTTCTTTTGTACCTTTTAGTAAGCTCCTTCGGTCTTATTGGAGTGTAAGTGACGGGCTTTGTATTAGAGCTCATAACAATTTGTGAATTTTCAAGAGCCTTTAAAGTATCATAAGCTCGAGATTGCGGTATATCAGCCAGCTTACTTATTTCATAACCTGTCGCAGGATACTTTTTTAGTAAAGCAACATATACCTTTGCTTCATAACTATTTAGCCCAATCTCTTTTAAACTCTCAATTATATCATTCATAAGCTGATTGTATCAAATTTTGTTAAATCAGACAAGTTAATCTTTTTTGAAGAAATTTTTGCATCTGTTCTTAAAAGAACGCTCCTCGTTTAATTCTTCTAAATATGCCGGCTGACTAATTTTACAACCAAAAGGTCTTAAATCAGACTGTTTTCTGCCATAATGGTCAATTTTTTTAACCTTTTTTAAATCTTCATAACGTAATTTTTGTATCATTTCATATTTGTTTTTTTGCTCTTTATTCAATATTTTTTCAAATTGTTTGTCATATTTTCCGCTAATTTTTTTGATTTGTTTTTCCTGTCTGTCCATTTCTCGACAAGCGGAATTTATTTTAGATTCCGCAGCCCCCTGTTCTTTTAAACTTTTTATTTCACTTTTTGTCTGCATTAGACACTCTACAACAGGTACTATTTCTTTATATCTTTCATGCTCAATTTCTGTCATCTTATTTATTTGTGCAGGAGTCAAATTTAATACATTGTATATAGTATTTCTGTCTTTTTTAATTCTGAACATAATACTATATGCTTGGCTTGGACGCTCTACTTCCAATACTTCTTTTTCTATGCTCTGAGATGGTATTATCATTTCTGCAAAACAAAAATTTGATACCAATAAAACCAAAATTATTGCATATAATATTTTTTTCATCATAAAAATTCCCTCATCAATATTTGGATTTTCGCATAGATTAAAACTTTTTTCAATATATTTGTTGTAAACTGAATATATGGAAGAAATTAATTTGAGAAATTATGCATACCTGGGTGATGCTATTTGGGAATTACATATCAGAAAAAAAACAATACTTATGACCAACAATGCCCAAAAACTTCACAAAATAACAACTGAAAAAGTAAAAGGTCAATTTCAATCCTATTTGTTAAATGAAATAGAAAAAATATTAACAGAAGAAGAAAAAGAAATTCTAAGACGCGGACGTAATTTACCCATTCCTGTCGGAAGACGCTCCAATCAAGCTGAATACAGACAAGCAACTGCTTTTGAAACTTTAATCGGCTGGTGGTTTCAAAATAATATTGATCGATATAATTATATTATATCTTATATTGACTCTAATTTGTTGTTTTAAAATTTATAGCCCAATAATTAATAACTGTTTATATCTCCTTTTAAGCAAAAACAGATAGCCTTTATGAATTACCAAAAACGGTAATGTGAGATATTGCTAATCACGTACATAATCAGGTATAAGTTTGTTTTTTAAAGAAACTTTTGGGGTTTTTGATGCAAAAGCCCTATAAACACAAGGAGGTAAAAATGACTATTAAAAAACTTACTGTGGCAGCTGCGATTGCCGTTGGAATAGCAACG
>CASGAK010000060.1 GCA_949299435.1 uncultured bacterium | reverse complement strand
TTTGTTTCATTATTGAAGAATTTTTGCGGATAAACTATTTATTAAGCAAATCTTCATAGAAAGTGATATTGTTATCTTCAAATAATTCTTGATTTTTTTCATAGTAGGATTTTGTATAGACATCTTTAAACATGCCTTTCAGTCCTACAGGATTTATAGAAATTATTTCCGTATCAGGATAATAAGTATCTCTGTATTCCTTAATTTTTTTCCAACCGTTTATTAAAGGAACCAAGCTGACATTAGGGTTACGGGAGCTTCCGTCGAAGTATCCGACATCAGAACAGTCACAGCCAACTATAAATATGCGGTCAGGGTTTGTGTAGAATGCAAAATGAATTGCCGGAAAAACAGTTGAGCCAAAATCCATTAACCCGCAATTTTCTATATAAGGATAGCCCAAATTCTTTCCATAATCCGAAATATAGCGGTTTATATTCCTTAAATTCAAATATTTCTGTGGGATAATACATTTATTTATCCAAGAAAATGTACTATTTAATAAAAATGACCCCAGAAAAATTTCTGCAGGATAATTTATAATGTCATCAATATAATCTTTTACTGAAAAATAATCCTGTGCAAAAATATAATCCAATTTTATTTTTTCATTTTTGCATACTTTATTTACTCCGATAAAATCTGTTTTGTTTGTATTGCAAGGCGGCTCATAAAAAGTTAATGTAGGTCCTGAGGCAATTAATACAATATCTTTACCTTTACTACAGCCTTTAAATTTTGGAAAAGTCTTGCTATGTATATCTTTTACTATATTTGCAGAGTAAATTTCATTTATAATCTGCTTTTGTGAAATATTTAGCGGTTTTACTCTTTTTAGTTTAACTTTAGTGCCTAATATGGTAAAAATTTTATGGTTATCTGTATTTTTTATAGAAAATATTTTTTGTATATTTTTATTCATAATAATTTATTAACTCCTTTTTAAACTTTTATAAGTAAAATTGAACAGTTAGGGCTTTCTTTTGAATTGTAATTTCAAGCCTAAAATATTTAGGTCTTTATGAATACCATCTTTATTGTTTTTAAGATAAAAAAGTTTATAGCAATTTAGACTTATTTTTGCCGCTAAAATCTTAAAAGTTACATGTGGTTTTTCAGTTCTATAATATTCCAGTCCAAATATTTTGTTACCTAAAGTTATATATGGAATTTTTAGCTCTTTAAATCTGTAAAATTCTTTATTTTTTATCCAATTGATTTCTTTGCCCCAGTCTAGTGAATCATCAAGAAAACTTGTAAGATTATTTAATTCATTTATGGCATAATCAATGTTTGAACGATTGGCGAATTTTAGAGAATATAATATTAAGTTCAAAAAACGCCTAAAAATGATTTCATTAAATAGTTCTAATTTGTTTTCTTTTTTGTAAAAATTTAATATTTCATTAACTGCTTTTACAAAGTTCGATATGGAATATTTAAAATTATACTTAGGCGAATATTTTGTAAGTGCTGAGTTAGGTCTTAAAGTATAATTGTATAACTGATTTTCAATAAAATAAATATTTTTTACATTAGACAAGTATGAATATATGAAAATTGTATCTTCTGTCACTTTATAATTTAAAAACTTAATATTATAGTCTTTGATCAAAGATGATTTAAACAAAACACGAGTTGGAGAACCTGTAAATCTTACACTAATATCTTCATTAAATAACATTTTACCTGCAAAAGGAAGATTCATCCAGTTTTGCATGCTTTTATTTTCATTATCAATATCAGGTCTTATGCTTATTACGTTAACTCCAAAACTGACTAAATCAATTTCAGGGTCATTTTCAAACTCTTTAATAGCTAATTCGTAGCATTCTGGTTCTATAAAATCATCAGAATCAACAAATGCAATATATTGACCTTTTGCTATTTCTATACCTTTATTTCTAGCTGCAGATACGCCGGAGTTTTCTTGGGTAATAACAACTATACGTTCATCTTTTTGAGAATATTCTTTTAATATTTCTCCGCAATTATCAGGTGAGCCATCATTTATACAAATAATTTCCAAATTCTTGTATGTTTGGTTAATCACACTATCCAAGCATTTTCTTAAATATTTTTCAACATCATATATTGGTATAATTACTGATATTTTAGAATTTGCCATATTCTGCTAATTGACCTCCGCTAACCTGAATTTTATTTTAATTCCAAAAAATTTTAACTGATATCTTGAAGTGATTTCTTGTTTATAAATCCCAAAAATATTATTACCAAACAATTTTACATATTTTCCTTTTAAGATATCAACGGCAGCTGTGTAATTTTTAATTTTCAAACTGTTGATATATTGTTTCATAAAGTTCTCATCATTAATTAAATTTATTGCTTCTAAGGCTTTGTCTAGAACTGTTCGATAATTTTGTTCTTTTGTACGTATAATATCACCTTTTATCCCTCTGATAAACAATCTTTTTATAAATTTTTGTTTGTTATCAAATAAATTTTTACTTTTGAGATATTTAATAATGAAAATTAAATTTTTCATATTAGGTGCCACGATATCACTTTCACCGGCATTAAGTTTTTCAAAACCTGAGCCTTTACGTTGCACGTAATTGTAAAAATATTTATCTATATAATATGCATATTTACAATTCGCAGTATAAGTATAGAAAAACGAATTGTCTTCTAATTCAACATTTTCAGGGAAAGAAATACCTTTTTCCATAATAATGTCTTTTTTAAACATTTTGTTCCAAACGCAAACATTTGTTTCATAAATTATGTTATCGTTAAGAGCAATTTTTCCTTTAAATTTAATTTTGTGATAATTTATTTGAGATATAAGATACTGTGAATTTTTATCCAAATTAAGATTTTCTACATTAGCCCCCCAACATACCAAATCAATATCATCATCTTTTTCAAATTCTTTTAAAGCATATTCATAGCATTCAGATATTACCCAATCATCAGAATCTACAAACGTAATATATGGGGCACTAGCAATACTGATACCTGCATTTCTTGCTTTTGAAATGCAACCATGCTCTATTGTAAGGATTTTTATTCTTCTATCTTTTTTTGAAAATTTTTCAAGAATTTCAGTACAAGAATCTGTAGAGCCGTTATTAACGCAAATTATTTCAATATTTTTTAAAGTTTGATTGCAAACACTGTCTAAACATTTTTCAAGATATTTTTCTGTATTCCATATTGGTATAACTACAGATACTTTCGCTGTATTAATTCCTGTCATAAATTATTCCTTTTAATTCTATATTGGAGATTTTGCTGTTTTTTTGCCATCATCAAAAGCCTGATGTGTCCAAAAATATTCCCATTTACCAAAGCGTCCGATACTCTCAATTCCAACTTTTTTAAGGTATTCCAACACTATTTTACGATTTTTATAAATTGCTTTATCAAAAATGACATTTGCATATTTTTCAAATCTTATATCTTTTACAATTATATCTTTTGAATTAAAAATTCCTATTTTTTCAAATTTTTGAATAGTATTATTCAATACAATTTCGGGTGATAAAATTTTTGCTTTATTAGAAAAGAAAACTTCCATTTGTAATGAACTACAGTTTTCAGGTACATTATCTGATGATTTTAAACTTGGAGAGTATACTCTGCTTGCAAAAATATCCTCATCATAAATATAATACCATAAATATTTTGCAATATCAGGACGATTAAATCCTAATGAAATCATATAACCTGAAGTATACATAAGATTATTTGCCGCAACTTTAACATCATCAGGAGTATTATCAATCATATTAACAATTTCAGGCAAAGGCAATGAAGAAATTAGTCTTGAATAGCTTATTTCAGATCCATCTTGAAAAGTTATCGTTTTATTTATGGTATTTATTTTTACAACTTCTTTATTAAAACGAATATCCAATCCTTGGCGACATTTATTCAAAATGCTACGAAAGCCGCCTTTTTTAGGGTATTTCATAACTTTTGAATAATAAAAGCATTCATCTTGAGTTTCAAAAGCACCTTTTAATACTTGTTTCAAATCAGGTGTATACATTCTTTGCCCAACCCATTTAGTTTCTAATTCTTCAGGCTCTACTCCCCAGTATTTTCTTGTATATTTATATGGGAAATTTAGAGCAAAATAATCTCCGTATTGTACTCTAAGCCATTCTCCATAATCCTGAATTTCTTCAACAGGCTTTTGTTTTCTGTTAACAAAATCACAAATGATATCGGCTTTTTCTTCTGTTGATAGCGGAGCTAAATTATTTTGTGCAGGGTGTCTTAGCCAAATACCTTTATAATAGTTAGACGGGAAAGGAATATGCTCAATCATTTCAGAAGATTCTTCAAATAAATCAGCTATATATTTATCAGGTGCAAAACTGAAATGGACAAATTTATCAAAGCGGAAACCATTTATTGAGAAATTTCCGCAAAGACCACCCCAGTCGTTATTTTTTTCAAAAATGACAACTTTTTCACCTGATTTTTCCAAATGATATCCTGCTGAAATCCCTGCAATACCACTGCCTAGAATTACTGTTCCCATAAGTAACCTTTATTCATGTGTGCTTTAATCTGCTTTTGGCAGTATTCAAACATATCATCAGAATGCAGAGCTTCTTTATACCAGTCGACTGTAAACTCGATTGCTTCTTTTAAATTTAACATAGCTTTCCATTGCAGCATTCTGTATGCTTTTGTCACATCTAAACTCAGTAAAGTGTTTTCATGCACCATTTCAGCACCTGATACATCTACAACTTTGCCTTTGCCGTAATATTTGACTAAATAATCAACGACTTCCCAAACAGTTTTGTTACATTCGATTGGTGGCCCGAAATTAAATCCTTCAGAATATTTAACCGGATCTTCCATTAATTTTTGACCTACTCTCAAATATCCGCTCAAAGGTTCCAAAACATGTTCCCAAGGACGTGTCGCTTTAGGACTTCTGATTTCAATATCTTTTCCTTGCTCAATAAATCTTATACAATCAGGAATCAATCTGTTATCAGACCAATCACCCCCACCTATTACATTACCTGCACGAACTGAGGCTATTGCTTTGCCATGTTTTGCATAATCTTTAGGGTTGAAGTAAGAATTTCTGTATGATGAAATCATTAGTTCTGCACA
>CASGAK010000059.1 GCA_949299435.1 uncultured bacterium | reverse complement strand
TATATTAGGCAATATGGAGGTCGGTATGAAAAAAGCATTCACTTTAGCAGAGGTATTGATAACCTTAGGCATAATCGGAATAGTTGCCGCTATGACAATGCCAATGCTGATTGGAAAGTATAAAAAGCAAGTCACTGTGACACAATTAAAAAAAGCCTATACCGTATTAAGTCAAATGGTATTACAAGCACAAGAGGATAACGGTCCGGTATACTTTTCGACTTCTGAGCAAGTAGATTCTGCTGTAGCAGAAAACTTTTTTAAATTATATTGGTTGCCCTATTTCAATAGTCCGACAGTAGCACAAGAAGGTACAAAACCTTATGGTGAAATCCAGCCATGGACAAATTTGAGTGGTACTAAGAAGGAGACTTCAATTATTACACAGTATTCTGCGGGAAGATTATTTTTTACGACAAATGACGGTACATCATATTTTGTATTTATGATGGAGTGGTATGTTGAATATGACGAAGATGGAAATCAAGTTTCACAGACTCCCATGTATGGTACTAAACAGACTGTGTATGTGGATTTAAACGGTATTAATCCCCCGAATATAATGGGTAGAGATGTATTTGTGTTCATAGTATTTTTTGATAATAATATAGTTAGACCTGCAGGGTATGACAAAACTACAGACCAAATCAATGCAAATTGCAGCCATACAGGTTCTGGAGCGTACTGTGCTGCAAAGATAATGAATGATGGTTGGGAAATCAAAGCGGATTATCCTTGGTAAAATAAATTGTCCGAGAAAGTCTTGCGATAATGTAAGCGAGGCTTTCGAGTGACCTATAGACAGCGAGTAACAGAGCAGACATACGAGAGCAGGGCTGGCTTGTGGTGAAGTTTTTGGGGATTAACAAAAAGAATCCTTTATTTTTTCTGGTAATTCAATTCCATTCCATTTTTCCCATCTTGCCAGGTTATTTGCTTTATTATACAGAAGATAGTTACTGTAGCTGCCAGTTTCGAAGCCTAAAAGCCCACCTAAAAATCCTTCAAAAACAGTGTATAAAAAAATTTCTGCAGGAGGTCTTTTCCAAAGTTTACCTAACGTAAATCCCAAGGCAAGTCCAATAGTTACTCCTATTATTGCACCTATTTTGGAATTTTTAGGAAAAATGATTCTGTTGCCGTTTTCATCAATATATCGTGCTTCGTATTTGTTTCTTCTTTCTTCATATTTTGAGGCATGTTTTTTACGAACGCTTACAACGTGTTTTTTGCCGGTATATACCCCGGTAATTTCGTAGTACTGTCTGTTCGGATCACTGCCTGAAATTTTTTTGATACTCATAATCTTATATTAATATAATCCTTAATAACTTATATAAAAATGAAAAACAAAAATATATAAATTTGCTATTGTAAATTAAAAAAATTGTGTAAAAATAAATAAAAATTAACATAATGAGATTTTTTTTCGTGCCTTTGCTATTATAATTGAACACATTCAAATTGGGGGAGATATCAGATATGAGAAAACCGAATATTGCGATTTTAGGTGCAACAGGTGTTGTAGGACGTGAGATTACTAAGATAGTAGATGAGTTGAAAATTCCATTTAACGAAATAAAATTTTTATCAAGTGCAAAAAGTGCAGGTTCAGAAATTGAATTTCAAGGCAAGAAATATATAGTAGAGGAAGCAAAGCCTGAAAGTTTTGACGGTGTAAATATTGTACTTGCATCAGCAGGCGGTTCTACTTCTCAAAAATTTGCAACTGAAATCGTAAAACGCGGCGGTGTGTTGATTGATAATTCTTCAGCATTCAGAATGGAAAAAGATGTTCCGCTTGTCATTGCATACGTAAACGATGAAGATTTGAGAAAACATAAAGGTATAATCGCAAACCCCAACTGCTCAACTTCTCAATTAATGCTGGTATTAAAGCCTTTGAATGAAAAATTCAAAATAAAACGACTTCTTGTATCGACTTATCAAGCCGTGTCAGGAGCCGGACTTGCGGCAATAAATGAATTGAGGGCCGATACACAGGCAAATTTGAAAGGTGAAAAATTTGAAAATGTATGCTTCAAAAAACCTATTTCCTTTAACGTAATTCCTCAAATAGACGTTTTCTGTGAAAACGGTTATACGAAAGAAGAAATGAAGGTCGTAAATGAAACCAAAAAAATTCTTCACTTGGATTCTGACACCCCTATTTCCTGTACAGCAGCCAGAGTCCCAGTATTCAACGGTCACAGTGAAGCAGTAGATATCGAATTTGAAAAAGATGTGACACCAGATGAAGTCCGAGAAATTCTACAAAATACATTCGGAGTAAAAGTGATAGATAATCCCGAAAATTTTGAATACCCGACAACTCGCGATGCTTCAGGGGTTGATCCTGTATATGTCGGCAGAATTCGTAAAAACTTAGCATTTAAAAACGGAATTTCATTGTGGTGCGTAGCAGACAATCTTCGCATCGGAGCTGCTTTGAATACGGTGAGAATTTGTCAAAAAGTTATAGAAATGGATTTGTTTTAATATTTGGTAAGAAGGAGATATAAATGATAAAATTTAATACATTTATCCCATCAGTGGATTCACTGCGTAGTGTAGTGCGTGATGTTAAAGATTTGAAAAAAGTTAAATATGCCAAAATAGGTAAGAGCGGACTGCCCGTTGAAATGCCTTTGAATTCATATAAAGATATAAAAGTTGCAGAAATGTTAAGTGATTCTTTTTCATACAACAGAGCGAAAGATGCAATAACTATTGCAACAAATAATAGCAAAAAATAAAATTTACTATTGTTGTAAATTTGTACCCCAAAAGGAGAATAAAATGGATATTCAAGTTATAGATGAAGAAAAGCAAGAGAAAACAAATCAACATGAATTGATGGAAGATCAAACATATAAAATACCACGTACAACTCTGGAGATGTTAGAACAAACCTTGCAAATAGCTTAAATTTAAATTAATAAATAAAAAAGCTCCTTTAAAAAGGGGCTTTTTTATTACTTTTTGTTAAATACAAGGGTATTTCTAGCTTGTTTTTGATAGAATATCAGAATAAGGAGTAATATGGGACAAGTATTAAGAAGAGAAAAGGTTGCAGAGTTTGTATCGAACCTTCATAAAAGCGGTAAAACTGTCGTTGCGACAAACGGTTGTTTTGATATATTGCATGTAGGTCATGTAAGGTATTTGGAAAAGACAAAAAGTTTTGCGGATTATATGATAGTTTTACTAAACTCAGATAAATCAGTTCGTTCAATAAAAGGTCCTACCCGTCCGATAAATAATGAAAATGACAGAGCAGAAATACTTTGTGCACTAAAATGTGTAGATTATGTGGTGCTTTTTGATGAAGACAGTCCGCGTAATTTATTAGATGAAATTAAGCCTGATGTATATACAAAAGGTGCAGATTATACCCTTGAAACACTTCCGGAGGCAGACATCATGCTAAAAAACGGTACTAGAGTCGAGTTTATAGAATTTGTCCAAGGGAAATCAACAACAAATACAATCGAAAAAATGAAAAATAATTAAGGAGATAAACTTATGAGAACTTTTACGGTTGAAGAAATTTCACAAATTGTAGGCGGAATGCTTACAAAAGCTCAAGATGCAAAAATTTCACAAATAGCACCTCCGCTATTATCAGATGAAAATACTCTAGCTTTAGCATTAGGTGAAGAGGAAATAGCTAACCTTGCAAAATCAAAAGCAAAAGCGGCACTTGTACCTTTGGGAGTCCAAATTGATGGCTTGACAACAATCGAAGTAGAACGACCAAGACTAGCGATGATGAAACTTCTCAACTTGTTCTATACAGCACCTCAAGTGAATAAAGGTATTCACCCGACAGCAGTTGTGCATGAAACCGCAAAATTAGGTGAAAACGTTCAAATCGGTCCGAATGTAGTTATTTCTCACGATGCTGTGATTGGTGACAATACAAAAATTCTTGCAAATTCATACATAGGCGGGGGAGTAAATATAGGTAAAAATTGTTTCTTCCACCCCGGTGTAAATATCGGTGACAGAGTAAAAATCGGAAATGATGTAATTTTACACCATGGAGTATCATTGGGTGCAGACGGATTCAGCTTTGTAACCGAAAATCCTGATAATATCGAGCAAGCTAGAAAAGACGGTGAAATAAAAGAAGCTAATACAAAACACGTAATTTTCAAAATTCCGTCAATTGGGGCTGTAGAAATCGGAAATAACGTAGAAATTGGTGCAAATACAGCAATCGACAGAGGAACTATAGAAAATACAACAATCGGTGATAATACAAAAATTGATGACTTGGTAATGATTGGTCACAACTGTAAAATCGGTCAGGGTTGTCTAATCGTATCTCAAGTAGGTATAGCAGGAAGCTGCGTAATCGGAGATAGAGTTGTAATAGCTGGTCAAGCAGGCTTAGCAGATCACATTGAAATCGGCTCAGACACAATTATTACAGCAAAAGCCGGTGTAACGAAGTCATTCCCTGAAAAATCTATCGTAGTAGGTATCCCGGCTGTTCCGAGAAAAGAATTTATAAAACAATTAAAGACTTTGAAAGATGCTCAAGAAATTTTTGCGAAATTCAGAAAATATGAACCGTTATTAAAAGAATTTGAGGAAAATATAAACAATGACCACAATTCTTAAAGATATAGAAATCCAAGGACATGGCTTGATGAAAAACAAGCCTTGTTCTGTCAAATTTTTTCCTTCAAATACAGGGAAAATAAGATATTTTGTGAATGGGCAAGAACCATTTGAGGCTGATGCGGATAATGTTTTATCAACCGATCATTGTGTAGTTCTTGGAAATAAGAAGGCAAAAGCGATGTTGACAGAGCATTTGTCAGCAGCATTAGCTTTTTGCGGGATAGACAGCATAGATATTTGTATGGACGAAATGGAAGTCCCAGCCCTTGACGGCAGTTCTAAAAAATGGGTTGAATTGTTCAAATCGGCAGGGATTGAAAAACATCTTTTCGAAAAGAAACAATACTACACAGTAAAAGAGCCTGTGTATTATCTGAATGGGAAAACAAGTCTTGTCGTATTGCCCTCAGATGAGCTTTATATATCTTATTCGGTAAATTATGCTCACCCTGATTTGGCAAGAAAATGGGTTGCTTATAATCCTAAAAATCAAGAAGAAATAATTGAGGCAAGAACTTTCGGGTTTTATAAAGATTTGAAAAAATTCCAAATGCTTGGTTTTGCTCAAGGTGTAAATATCGAAAATACACTCGGACTTCAAGATGAGGGCTATACATCACCTTTAAGAAGTGAAGATGAGCCGATAAAACATAAAATTCTTGATTTAATCGGGGATTTTTATTTGACAGGTGTAAACCCTCTGAACATGAAATGCCAAATTTTAGTAAAAGAAGCAGGGCATGCAGTTCATGTAAAAGTTGCGAAAATGCTAAAAGATAAATTGATAGAATGTAAGTAAAATAAAAATATAGGAGAAAACGAAATGACAGAAGAAGTAACACAAGAAGTATTGTCTTTTGATACAATGCAGATAATGGAAATGATACCGCACAGATTTCCGTTCCTTCTTGTAGACAGAATAACAGAATGTGTTCCAGGGAAATATGCTAAAGGTTATAAAAATTTAACTATGAATGAACAATTTTTCCAAGGACACTTTCCAGGTAACCCTATTATGCCCGGAGTTTTGCAATTAGAAGCGATGGCACAATGCTCAGCACCGATTTTGATGACAATGCCTGAGTTTGCAGGTAAATTAACACTATATGCAGGAGTTGATGGTGTTAGATTCAAAAACATAGTACGTCCTGGTGATAAATTCGAAATGGAAGTAGAATTGACAAAAGTAAAAGGACCTGTATGTAAAGCTCATGGCGTTGGTAAAGTCGATGGCAAAGTATGTGTAGAAGCAGATATGACTTTTGCATTAAAATAATAGACAATTTAAATAAATCTTTGTATAATAAAAAGTATGAGAAATAACACTCCCATACTTTTTAATTTTTTTAAACCCAAAAATAAGAGTGAGAATGCTTTAACAGATATAAACGCTTTGGATAATGCAATTTTGCTGTCAATGCTTTATCTGTCACATAATACAAGGCTAGATGGTCGTTTTGTATTCAGAAACAGTGCTACATTGGCTAAGAAATATACAGATAAAACATACAGTTCCCTAAGACATGCTGGGGCTTTGTATTCCATGTATTTATGTGAGAGGTATTTGGGTAATGAAATTCTTAAAAATAAAAGAATTTTAGCATCAAATTACTTGATAAAAAATTACATAAAAAAAGTAAATGCAGACAGATACGGATTAATTTCAAAACCTATTGAGGAGGCACCTGAATTTTTAGCGACATCAGGAGGTACAGGACTTGCTTTGATGGCTTTGTCTAATCTTTTGCCTGAAAATTTAATAAGTGTACATACACTAAGAAAAATGGGGAACTTCCTTTTATGGCTTCAGTCGAATGACGGCGACTTTTGGCCGAGCTATGAGCTTGTGAAAAAAGAAAAATCAATGGCATATTCAGCAAGATATTACCCCGGTGAAGCCTGTCTTGGACTTTTGTATCTCTATGAAGTGGATAAAGATGAAAGATGGCTCGATGCTGTCAAAAAAGGCATGAGAAAAATTGCGGAAACAGCACTGTCAAAGGATAATTCTCAATTAAAATTTGATCATTGGGGGCTTTTGGCAGCTCAGAAACTTTTTGATACTCCGAATGCTGACCTATCAGCACCGCTAAAGGCATTGATTACAGGTTTTGTTGAAAAAAATGTAAAAGTAATTTTAGAGCTTCAAAATACAGATGAAAAATCAGATGAATATGGTGCTTTTAAAGGAACAAAATCTTTATGTGGGCTTGCAACGATAATGGAAGGACTTATAGCTGCCTATGACTGTGTTCCTGCAAATGTGCTCAAAACTAGAATAAAATACGCACTGGAAGCAGGGCTTGGACATCTATATAAGTATCAGGTTAAAACAGGCGAGATGGAGGGAGGAATACCATATTCATTTATTTGGAATACTCCTGAAGCAGAAAATAAAGACAGGGAAATTAGAATAGACTATGTACAGCATGCTCTTTCAGCATGGGTTACTTATAAAAAATTGTTAAGTTCATCTGAAAAATAAGCAAAAAAAAATATTTATAAACATTAATACCCCCGTAAGGAGAAATTATGCAAATTTACAGTATTACCCCGATGAATAAACGCTGTAGTTATGAAACTGCTAAGAAGCAGCAAATTACAAATACACAGCAAAATAGATCTATAGAACAAAATTTTTCAACACTGCCCTCAACTAAACAATATTTGAGTTTTTTAGGCGGGTATAGTCTGAATTTGGCTGAAACCATAAAAAACTTGGACAAATTGGCAGAGAAAAATTCATCAATTTATCCGAAAAATATTCGCGAATGGGCCGGCATGATTTTGGAGGGCGGAAATAAGGCAAAAGATACTTTAGTCAGTATTCATAAAAAATATTATGAAGCATTGAAACATTGCAATACATTAGAAGAAGTTAAAAAACGTTTTCCTGAATTTAGTGAGGTGTTATCGGATTCTGAGGTCAAATTCAGCAAAAGTTCTTTTGGAGATGCTGTAAAAGCAGGGGAATTAGAATATTTTGATAAAAACGAAGACTTATCTTTGCAGCTTTTGAAATTGTACTATGGCGAAGGATTTTCATTGAATGATTTAAAAAAATATGCAAATGGAAAAGATATCTACTATACAATGCGAAAGCTGAATATTCCTTCACAAAGTCGCGATTATGGACATATATTGAAGTTTTCTGATCCTGAGTATAATGCACGTCTTACAGCGGAAATGACTTATAAAAGACGTTTAGCACTGGACGAAAAAGCAAAAATGGAAGGAGAACCCATATATATTCCCCGCGGTCCGCTATCGAAAGAGCATAGAGAACATATCTCAGAAGGGTTAAAAAAATATTACAGGGAAAATCTTGAAAGAATATATCAAATGTCAGATAAAATGAAAGATTTTTATCAGCAAAACCCTGAAAAAGCGAAAGAATTAGAAAGAGTCCTCAACAAGGCTTGGAATATTTTTGGAGCAGATAGAATTAAAAATGCTATGAGTCAATTTATGAAATCAAGAGGTTTTAATTCTTTTGATCCCCAAGCAAATCCGATAGATATTTCAAAAGAGCAGTCAAAAGTTTTGAAACAATTTTGGGGAGCGAACGAATGGGCTCGTAAATCTTTTTCAAAAAATATGGAATATGCTTGGAGAAAAGTAAAAGAAGAAAATGAAACATTTTTTTCTTTAAAAACTGTCCCAACACAATTACAAAATTTTATTGAAAAAAGATTTGG
>CASGAK010000058.1 GCA_949299435.1 uncultured bacterium | reverse complement strand
TATGCAAAATTTAGATGAAAGCAGACTTATAGATTTAAAAACCAAAGTTAAAGATAAATTGGAATCAACAACTCTGTATCAGTTTAAAGGTACGGTATCAAAATTGTTGGGCTTGACAGTAGAGGTAAAACTCCCTGGACTTAAAATCGGTGATTTATGCTATATAGAAACGGATACCGGAGAAAAAAAACCGGCTGAAGTTGTAGCATTCAAAGGTGAAGCCGCTCAACTATTACTGCTTTTAGACGGAAACGGAATTGGACAGGGAAGTCTTGTGACGTCAATGGGCAAACCTATTATAATTCCAGTCGGCGATTTTTTGCTCGGGCGTTTGATAAATCCTATGGGGGAACCTATTGACGGGAAACCTCTTGATACGACCGGTGCAACTTGGCGACCTATCGAAGGTCCTCCGCCCGGACCTTTTGAACGTCCTATTATCACAGAAATTTTTTCAACTGGCGTAAGAGCAATTGACAGTTGTATGACAATGGGCTGCGGACAGCGTCTTGGATTATTTGCCGGATCAGGTGTCGGTAAAAGTACACTTTTGGGTATGATTGCAAGAAATTCAGATGCTGATGTCAACGTAGTAGCATTAATCGGAGAACGCGGTCGTGAAGTAAAAGAGTTTGTAGAGGACGCACTTGGTGAAGAAGGTATGAAAAAATCTGTTTTGGTCTGCTCAACAGGTGATCAGCCGCCTTTAATCCGTCAAAAAGCACTTCAAGCAGCTACTGCAGTTTGTGAATATTTTAGAGATCAAGGTAAGAAAGTCTTTTTGATGACAGATACTGTGACTCGTTGTGCGATGGCTGGTCGTGAAGTCGGACTTTCAATCGGGGAGCCTCCGACGATGAAAGGTTATCCGCCATCAATTTTCTCTTGGCTTCAAAAAGTCTTAGAACGTGCAGGTAACAGTCCTAAAGGTTCTATTACAGCTTTGTATACAGTATTGATGGAAGGTGATGATATTTCTGATCCGATTGTCGATATTGTGCGTGGTATTGTGGACGGGCACATATTTTTATCTCGTAAGGTCGCAGAAATGAATCATTATCCTGCAATTGATGTTCTCGGCAGTATTTCGAGGTTGATGTCCTCTATTGCTACTCCAGAACATAAAGCTGCTGCAGGTAAAATGCGAGCAATTATGGCTTTGTATCGTGAAAATAAAGATTTGATTGATGTAGGTATGTATCAGCCCGGAACTAACCCAAAATTAGATGTTGCTATTGAATTGATGCCAAGAATTAATGCGTTCTTACAGCAGCGTACAACTGATATCGTAAGTATGGATACAACGGTAGCTACTTTGGTTGATATGATGAAAGATGTCGAAATCTAATTGCTGCTATTTGAGCTTTCAATTAAGTTTTTCAATTTTTCTGTTGTGAAAATAGTACTAAGAGTTTTGTCGTGCAGAGTTAATGCTACGGAATTTATGTCTTGAGGTGTAATTTTAAAATCTTTTGCTATTGCTGTTGTATTTGAAATTAACTTTATATGAGAGAGGATATCATGCAGTTTGTATTCAAGTTCTGCTATTAAGTCGTCATACCTTCCAAATTGAGTGTTTGGGTGTGTCATTAAAGCCCTTTAAATGTAAATAAATGTTTCTATAATCTAATTGTAGTTAGATTTAATCAAGTTGTCAATAGAAAAATGCCAATTGTAAATGCAAAATTTATAATTAGACTATGGTAATCGTTAATTTATACAAGGTTAAATGGAATAAAAGATATACAAGCAAAGAAATTGCTAAAATTTCTGGTCTAAGTACGGCTACAATAACAAAGTTGACTAAAGGTGAACATGTTGATATGAAATTGAGTACATTAGAAAAAATAGCGAAATTTTTGAATTGTAGTGTGAAAGATATTTTAGAAGAAGTTCCTGATTAGTTTTTTATTTATATACATTTTTTAACTTTGTGATAGAATATTTGCGGAGATGGAATTATGAATTTACCGCAAAATTTTGTACCCGCGATGTTAATGACTTTGTTTGCAGGCTTGACTACTGCAATAGGTGGCGGGATTGCTTTTATAGTAAAAAAAGATAATCTTCGAGTACTTTCTGTCGGACTCGGTTTTTCGGCAGGGGTAATGATATTTTTATCGTTTACTGATATAATTCCTGAAGCATCAGAGATGTTATCCGTAAATTATCCAAATATGCATGAATGGCTTGTATTTATCGGGTTTATTATCGGGATTGTGGTAGCAATTCTTATTGACTACTTTTTACCTGATCACGTTGACCCTGATGAATTGGAGGATCCGGAAGCTCCTTGCAATCATCGTCATAAAATTAAACGAGCAGGAATTTTGACTGCTATTGCTATTTGTGTACACAATTTTCCTGAGGGTATGGCAACTTTTTTGACTACAACTCAGGATTTGACTTTGGGAATTACGGTTGGGTTAGCTATTGCAATTCATAATATTCCTGAAGGAATTGCTGTTGCTTTACCGATTTATCATGTGACAGGTAAAAAACGGTATGCAATGTTATATGCAGCATTATCTGGAATTACAGAACCTATAGGTGCTTTAATAGGAATGGTTCTTTTCGCGTTATTTTTACCTCAGGTGCTCGTCGGAATTTTGCTCGCGGCTGTTGCAGGAATTATGATTTATCTTTCTTTTGATACGTTACTTCCGCTTTCCAGAGAGTATGGAAATTGGCATTTGTCCATGGTCGGAATTGTTACAGGCATGCTGTTTATTTGGGCTGGACTAATAGTTTTAGGTCATACGTAGTTTTTTTTAATATTTGCAAAAGGCAGGTTTGATTTTCAAACCTGCCTTTTTTAGTGTGTTTGGAAGATTTAGTGTCCGTAATTTTACTTACGTAGTTTTACTTACGTGAAATTGCGGACTTTTATAATTTAAAGAATCGGTTATACTCAAAATATAGATACGGCTGATATAAAAAAATCAGAAGGGAAGTGAAGGTCAGTCGTAATGGGAGAAATAATGGGATATATTCATTGCTGCGGAGGTTTACGCAGGACAAGGACGTATTTTATTAAGCCTGAAGACGGTTTTTGTGAATGTCGTATGGATTATTTAGAACAGTGCCCGAATTGTGGCAGTAAAGTCATTCAGCTCACCAGAAAAAGTTGTGATAATAAAATTTCTATTGTCAGAAAATCAAACCAAAAAGCAGAGAAGTTCTTTACTAAACTTAAACGGTTAATTTTATATGAGCAGGATAATTTACCGTTGATTTTATCTCAAGTTGATAAAAACGATTTGGGATATATGGAATTTGGCAAGAAAAAATTCTGTTCATCAAATCTCAGTACATTGAAAATCGGAAAATATGAAAATAAAGACTTAAAAATTCCAGATAAATTGGTTATCAAAGGTTAAAAAGAAAAACTCCAACTCTAAGATACACAGAAAATTCGTTTATTAAAACGGAAATATTCTTAAATTATCTTACTCTTGCGTGGGGAGTTTACCTCCCCCATTTTTTTTTGTAGTGAGTTATTATTAATTAACGAAATTTTGTGTACGCTAGTATTTAGAAATAGCCTAGAAATATGGGAATTAAGATAATGATTTTATCGCCAAAGGAATTGAGAGTTTTGACTTTGGTTGCTAAGGGTTATTCAGATAAGGAAATCGGTGTAAAATTACAAATTTCCGATAGAACTGTACAAACTCATTTAATGAGGATTATCTTGAAACTTGATGCAAAAAACAGAGTCAATGCAGCAGTATTATTTTTCATAAAAAATCCCGAATTGTTTGAAAAATAAAGGTACAAGTTAAAGAATGCTATGAAAAGAATAATAATACATTGGACTGCAGGAGGATATTATCCGAATGCGGCAGAGAAAAACTATTATCATTTTTTGATAGATAAAGACGGGAATGTGCATAAAGGAAAATTTTCTCCCGAAGCTAATCTGAATTGTACAAAAGGACAATATGCCCCTCATACCGGAGGCGGAAATACCGGATCGGTTGGAGTCGCAATGTGTGCTATGGCTGGTTTTAAAAGTATAGCTGATTGCGGTCAATATCCGATAACTAAACCTCAGTTTGAAGCTGCAATGAAACTTTGTGCAGAATTAGCTTTGAAATATTCAATAACAGTTAATTCAGTAAACGTGATGACGCATTATGAATTTGGTATTAAAAATCCCAAAACTTCAAGTGCAGGGAAAATAGATGTTATTTATATACCACCTTACCCTTGGGTTGATAAAAATGAAGTAGGCAGCTTTATTCGATCAAAAATTAAGTGGTATATGTCAAAAGTGAAAGAGGTCTAATTATGGAAACAGCTTATTACAATTTATCCGGCGGTATAAATCAAGCCTTGACTAAGACAGAATTAGGTTTGGATACTAAAAAAATGAGCTGGGCGGATAGTGAAAATGTTGAAATTTACAAAAATCGCGGGATAAAAAAACAAGCAGGAAATATCCTTTTATGCGAATTACCCGAAGCAGATTCTATTACAGGTTTGCATGAGATGATATATAAAAATGACAGAAAATTAGTTATTACAACCGATACAGGTAAAATTTATATTTATAATCCTCAAACTACTGCTTTTACGAAGCTCGATAAGACATTGGAAGGTAAACAGCCAAGGTTTGTATCTTTTTTAAACGGAGTACTTGTAATAACCGAAAGTGACGGGTTGTTTTATATAAAAAACAGTGATGATTTTGAAATTGTAGATTGTAATTTAAAAAATGCATCAGGACTTCCTGTAACGGGCAGTGTATTGACAGTATATCGAAGCCGAATTTGGGTAGCAAGTGAGTCTACAATTTATTATTCTGCTTTAGGTACGTACAATGACTTTACAACAGAAGGCGATGCTGGATATATCAGTGACTTTCATACAGATACCGATGAAATAACAGGACTAAAATCTTATAAGGATTATCTTGCAATTTATAAAAGGAATAAAGTGTATCTTTTGACGGGTACAAGTGCTGATGATTTTGCAATTGTACCATTTGCAGATAAGGGGACTGTTGCTCCAAGAAGTATTGTTAATGTCGAAAATAAACAGTACTTTCTTTCTACCGGAATTTATGCACTTGAACAAGTCGGTGAATTGAATCAAATACAACTGGGATCAGAAATTTCAAATAATATAAAACCTGAATTTGAAAAATTTAATAATACTTATATATCTGAGTCAATATGCGTACATTACGAAAATAAAAATCAGATGTGGTATTTTATTCCCTATACTTCAAATGACTACTATAATACTGTATGGATTAATGATTATGTAAACAAATCCTGGTATAAACGTGTAATTCCTCAAAACATTACGACAGCTGGATTGTTCGAAGACAGTGTTGTTACAGGTAGTAGTGATGGTAAAGTATATAAAGAAGATCAAGGTATAACCTTTAATGGAGAGCCTATAAAATTTATGTGGAAATCCCCATTTTTAGCTTTAGGTTCCTCTTTTCATCGAAAAATAATAGATGAATTTTATTTCATTCTTGATGATGCAAGTGATAATAACTTTAATTTCACTGTATATAAAGACTATGATGGCGAGGTAGCTGATGATCCGGAAAAAGTTTATTCAATCCACTACGAGCATTTAATATGGGCTGATGATTCAACCTCGGATAACTTACCTTGTCATTGGACACCTGATGATGCTGAAATACCTGTATGGCCTGTGAATAAAGATGTTATGGAAAAAGCTGAGATATCAGAAGCAAATTATTCAATTCAGCTTTGCGTAGAAGGTAGTGAGATTGAAAATGACCTGGTAATAATAGGCTTACAATTTAGAGAAATTTACAATGACGATTAGCACCGTTCATTAATTATATGTAATTTAGTTTAAACATGAAAGGAAGTTCGAAAATGGCTGAAAATTCTTATTCTGCATTTATCCCTGAAATTTGGAGTGCAAAACTTAACACAATGTTGGAAAAAGATTGCGTAATGCTTCAATGTGTCAACAGAAATTATGAAGGAGAAATTAAAAATCAAGGCGACAAAGTAAAAATTATTACACCGGCACCTGTCACAATTGAAACTTTAGCCGACAGTGCAATTACATACGATGAATTAACACCTACTTCATCAGATTTGGTAATAGATCAGAAAAAATTCTTTGCATTCAAAATAAACGATGTCGCCCAAGTACAATCAAATGCAGATATAATGGAAGCACATTTGACAAATGCAAAAAATGCAATTGAAGAAGTACAAGATTCATATTTGTTGTCAATGCATGCAAATGTAGATTCAAATAACATAGTAGGTACAGATGAAGCACCGGTGGAATTAAGTAAATCAACAATATATGAGCAGTTTGTAAATCTTGCAATGAAACTGAAAGATTCTAATGCTGTAAAAGCAGGAAAACGTCCTTGGGTAGTAATTAATCCGCTAGTGGAATCATATTTACTTCAAAGTACTGAATTTATCGGTGCAAATAATGTAGCCGATGAAACATTGAGAGAAGGTGCAATAGGCAGAATTGCAGGTATGGACGTTTTAGTAAGTACAAATTTAACATCAGTGTCAAGCAAGTATTATATTCTTGCAGGTACTAATGAGGCAATTACTTTTGCATCTCAATTAGCAAAAATTGAAAGTTTAAGAGATCAAGACAGTTTTTCAGATTTGGTTAGAGGACTTTACTTATATGGAGCAAAAACTGTTCAGCCAAAAGCACTGGCTAAAATGGTTGTGAAAGATCCGACATCAGTATAGTTAGAGCTTGATTCTTAAACTGAATAAAAAGTACCCCGAAATAGAATAATATTTCAGGGTGCTTTCCCCAAAAAACAAGGAGATAAGAATGGTTAACAATAATACAACAAGTCAAATTTCATCTGCTGCCGTACCTCAGCAATCATTGGCGAATCAAGGGATTTCAATGCCTGTGAACGCAAATATGGCAGTGTCAGCTCCTGCAGGAAATACAACGGATTATATGGACGCCGCAAGACAAATAACACTTAGAGATATAGCAATTATCGATAATTTTATGAAAGCAGGCATCATTAATTCGGTACAAGGACAACATTTGATGAACTATGTTCTTAATAAGGCACAAGAATTTATAGTAAAGCAACAACAAGCAGGTGCAGCACAGCCCTCAGTGAATACGATCGTATCCGGTATAGAGGCTTTTGTCAAAGAAAATCCGGATTTCTTTAATCAAAACGGTCGTGGGCAGGTTTTGGAATATTTAAAAAGTTCAAATACGGTTGTTGATAAAGATGAAATTTCGCGAATATCTCAAATGATTGAGGCTTTAGAACAAAGTGCAATTAACGGATATTTGCAAAAACAAGCTCATGCAAAATCACAAAATGACGAAAATGAAGCAGCAAAACAAAAATTAAGAGCGAATGCTCAAAATGCGAATGCTGCAGATGCAAATGCGAGGGTATTTACGCGTGAGCAAATCGGCAAAATGAGCGGTGCTGAATTTGCCAAAAATGAACGGGCAATAATGGAACAATTACGTAAAGGATTGATCCGTTAGTTGAGGCAAATTATTTAAATCTTCGGGCGGTTAATTCTAAACCTGCCGCCCGACAGATTTATAAAACCAAGGAGAATATATGAATTATTTTGATTTAGTGAATAAATGTCTGGTAGAACTCAGTTATAAACAGGTAAATTCATTCTCAGAACTCATAAAAAATGACCATAAAAAAATAAAAAATATAATCAATGTCATAAATACAGAAGTTTGTAACTATGACAATTGGGATTTTAAACTGAGAAAGACCACACTACAATTGCCGGCAAGTACGTCGGAATTGGACAACACAATAGATGGGAAAATAGCTTCCATAGTAGTGGACGGGCATGTATATAAATACTTTGACAGACCTGAAGATTTTATAATGGGAAAAGCCCCATCTAAAACATACAGTAGGTTTAATGATAAACTTCTTCTTCCGGAGTTTGATGAAAATAAACAAATAAATGTGATCTATTACACTTCAAACACCGTAAAAACAGAAGATGGAACAGAAAAAACAGAACTTGAAAATGAAAATGATATTTCCTTAATACCAGAGGTTTTTGCAGAGCCGATTTTAGTTTATGGCACCTGTATGCGAATGAAAGCTAATCCGCAGCATGTTAAATTTGCCTATTGGTTAAGCATGTATAATTCCGCTTTAGCGAATATGCGTTCAAAAATATCAATAGATGCAAATTATTCACCTACGGTTAGACTTCAGCGATATTAACTGTTTTGGTAGTACAAGGCAAAAAAAAAACAGGAAGTTTTCATTCCCCCCTGTTAAGATTTACACTAGCCGAAATATAAATAGCAATATTATTATACAATTTTT
>CASGAK010000057.1 GCA_949299435.1 uncultured bacterium | reverse complement strand
TATGGAAAGATTTAGAAATATAAAAACAGCTTTCTACGGAACCTCAATAGAAGCCTCATTCAAGGATAACAAACTAATTCTTGCAATCGGCACACCAAAAGATTTGTTTAAATTGGGACGTTTAGGTACTTCTGTAAATAATACAAAACAATATACGAATTTGTTAAACGAGTTTATCTCAATTCTTGCAATTGTTGATGAATTGAAACTAAATCAGAATATAGGATTGTAGAATGGATAAAAAGGAATTTAACAGTATTAAAGAATTTAAAATAAATTTTACTCATGTTTACCATTCATCAATAGTTCCGATGTTAGAAAAGCTAGAGAAAGAACGGAAATTTTTAAAATCAATTGCTTTGTTATCGTGGCTTTTAGTTTTTTTAATAATTGGAATATATTTTTATGCTATGGGTATAAAAAGTGCAGAAGGTATGTGTTTTGGAGCAGTATTAACTATTATATGTGTGGGAATGTGTTTTCATTATGTTCGTAGTGCCGGCAAAAATTTTGAGCGAAAGATAAAAACAAAAATAATGCCTGAAGTAATGAAAGCATTTGGTAATTTTAACTGGACACAATCAAGCGTTATAGATTTAGACACGATAAAAGAAACAAGATTAAATGATAATTTTGAAACAAAAGATGATGATGATAATTTTTACGGAACATATAAAGGTCTTTCCGTAAAAATAAACGAAACAAAGATAACATATGGCTCTCGCGGGGATTATGATAAAGCCCGTACGGAATATATTTTTAAAGGAGTCTTTGTAGAAATAGATGTAAAAAAGCCATTTAAAGGACATACAATAATCAGAAAACGTCGTCAAATAAACAGCCATTCTTATGAAGAGGTAAAACTGGAAGATCCTGAATTTAGCAGAAAATACTATGTAGACAGCAATGATCAGGTAGAGGCTCGTTATGTATTAACAACAACCTTTATGGAACGATTTAAAAATATAAAAAATATATTTCGAGCATCGCAAATGGAAGCGTCATTAAAAGATAATAAAATAATAATCTCAATATCAACAGACAGAGATTTGTTTAAATTGGGAGATATAAATAAACCAGTGAATGATACCAAACAATATACGAAATTGTTAAATGAGTTTATCTCAATTCTTGCAATTGTTGATGAGTTGAAACTAAATCAGAATATAGGACTTTAAAAAATGACAATAAGTGAAATCGTGAAAATTTTAACAGACAGTGGAATAGAACCTAATGAGGCAAATGTTGAAGTAAAACTTTTGATAGAACATTTTGCAAATTACAGTTACATGGATTTGGTTATGGGGAAAAAACTTTCTTCCGAAAAATTGGAAATAGTTAAAGAAAAAGCCGAATTGCGAGCAAAAACGCATAAACCGATACAACATATAATAGGTTTTGCAGACTTTATGGGAGAAAAGTTTATAGTAAATCCCTCAGTGCTTATCCCAAGAGATGAAACGGAAATTCTTGTGAGAAAAGCTATAGATATAATAAATACTAATAACTTTAAAACAATTTTAGATGTAGGCACAGGCTCAGGTTGTATAGCCTGTATGATAGCAAAATACACAAATTCTCAGGTAATCGGGCTTGATATTTCTACAGATGCTCTGAATACAGCCCTTGATAATGCTTCAAAATTAAATCTTTATAATAAAGCAATATTTAGAAAATCTGATATTTTCTCAAACGTAAAACCGGGTGAAAGTTTTGATGTAATAGTATCTAACCCACCATATATACCTCCATCAGAAAAAAAATCAATTCAAAAAGAAGTAACTTATGACCCTGAAATAGCATTGTTCACAAAAGATGAAAAGGGCTTGGAATTTTATCAAAAAATAACAGAACAAGCCCCAAAAATATTGAATAAAAAAGGATATCTTCTTTTTGAACTGGGAATAGACCAATCAGAAGCTGTTGCAAAAATAATGGAAAATAACGGGTTTGGTAAAATAGAAATAATCAAAGATTTGGCAGGCATTGACAGAGTAATATCAGCTGAGTTAATATAAAAAAAGCCGGTAACGGGAATTACCGGCAGCTTCACTTTACGATTAAAAGTAAAGAGGTGATGATTATTGTAGTTTACTTCCTGTTGCTTTGTATAAACCTATATAGTCAATCATAAATTCAACTTTGTTTTGAGCAACTAACTGGTTTATATAAAGCAAATTTTCCTTTTGTTGAATTAAATCCAATAAAGAAATTGTGCCTTCATTGTATTTCATTTCGGAGAATTTATAATCAGCACTCTCCAAATTAGCTTGTTTTAAAGTTTGATCAACTTTTTCTTTGTCTTTTTTTACTTTAACAAGGGCATCGTTGACTTCCTGAATGGCAGTTAAATTAGTTTTATAATAGTTTTGTAGAATTCTTTCATAAGTTGCCTTTTTCAAGCGTAAATTGGCAATTCTTTGACCGCCGGTAAATAAAGGAAGTAGAAAACCTCCACCGAGTAACAGTAAAGAATTTTTAGTTGTAAATAAACTTCCTAAATCCCCTGAATTAAATAACGCTAAACCTGTGAGATTAATGCTGGGCAAAAATTCTTTTCTGGCAACACGAACGTCAATCCCAGCCTTTTCTACTGAATTTTCAGCCTTCAAATAATCAGGTCTTTGCATAATAACTTCAGATTCTATATAATCAGGAATTTTTTGATTGTATGTAATTTCATCTAAAGATTTTCTTGCTAACGTTTTACCACTGTCGGGACTTTCCCCGATAAGTACGTATAATTGATTTATAAGAATATCTCGCTGTTTTTTATATTCAATTAAATCAGTTTCACTTTGTACAAAAGCCTTGTTAGCTTTCACAGTATCAGCCGTAGAAGTAAGTCCCTCTTTGTTACTTAATTGCATAAGCTCGAAAATTTTCTTCCTTAAATCGACGATGTCTGTCTGAATTTCTATAACTTTATCTAAATTAACAATGTTTAAATAAGTAGCTCCTACAGCACCTGCAATGGAAATATAGGTAGCTCTTTCATCAAATTTAGAATTTTCATATAACTTCTTTGAAGCCTTTGTCTTATCCCTGTTTTTTAAGAAAATATCCGCCTCATAATTCACAATAAACGGAAGTCCGAAAGCTCCTTCACTGCTGCTTGTGCCCGGAGCCTTATATAAAGCAGGTCCGCCTCCGGCAACAGCCATAGGAAGCTCGTTTGCAAATTGTATTCTTGTCTGTTGATAAAATTCTTCAACATTTAATGTAGCCATTTTTAAGTCATAATTGTTAACTATAGCTTTTTCTATGTAACCTTTTAAAATATCATCACCGAAAACGTCCCACCAAGGCATATTTACATAATCATATTTATAATCATCACTGACCTTTTTTTTATCTTTTTTTATCATGCTCTTGAATTGTTTAGGAGTAGCTGTAGAATTCTGTGCATAAGCAAGATTCATACAGGGGGTAGTTTGTAATATAACCAAACTTAGTATAATTGCTGTTGATATTGCTTTTTTCAACTCTTTTTCACCTCACAAAATAATTTACTTGCTTTTTTTATAATCATATGTTAGCATAATGTTGTTGTAAATGCAACATATAATTTTTACAACACAGTTTTAAAATAATAACAGAGATTATAAAATGACAGATCAACAGGATAAAATAGAACGCTATACAGATAGTTTATATTACGAGCTGGAGCAGACAACAAAATTTTTCAGAGTTTTTTCCATGAAATTTTTCAAGAAAATGGAAATAAATATAAGTCCTGATGAATTTGTGACAATAGAAACGATTTTGTGTAATGCAGGTATTTGTCAAAGGGATTTGGCAAAATTAATATTAAAAGATCGAGCAAATACAGGAAAAATTTTAGATTCTTTAGAAGAAAAAGGTTATATAACAAGATTTATAGATCTGAAAAACAACCGTTTGGTAAGAAAAATGGGAGTAACCGAGTCAGGAAAAGAAGTTTATGATATAGTAACAGAGAAATTAAAAAATACAATAAAAAAAATAGATGAAAGTAAGCAACATAAACCGATTCCAGAAGAAGAAAAACAAATGGTAAGAAACACACTAAGAAAATTCAGAGAGAATTTAAGCAAGATAGTAGACATGCAAATATAAGAGGTAAAAATGGAAGAAGAAAACGTAAAAAATAAAGAAGAAGAACAACAAACGGAAAATAATAAAGTTCATAAACCCCGAAAACGTTTTATAGCAATAGGTTTAATTATATTAATGGCAATAGGTTGCGGAATTTTTATTCACGATGCACTAAACTATCAATCAACAGATGATGCCTATGTAGAAACAACAACCGTTCAAGTAGCACCACGAGTAAGTGGGCAAATAACTGAGGTATATATCACCGATAATCAGCCAGTGACAGAAGGAATGCTTGTTGCAAAAATTGATGATGCTGATTACAAAGTCAAATATGAAGGGGCAAAAGCAAAATATGAAAGAGTGCTTCAAAATCAAAAAAATGCTCAAGCAATTCACACTGCAGCACAGACAAAAATAGATGTAGCTAAAAAAGATTTAGACAGATATACAAATTTATATGCACAAGGAGCTGTATCAAAACAGACTTTGGATAATGCACAAGCTGCCTATGATGCTGCTCAGGCAAATTTAACCCAAGCGGAACAATCTTTGCTGTCACAAACCAAAGATAAAGTTGCAGACAGTGACTTAAAATCTGCAAAAGCAGATATGGATAAAGCGGCATTGGAATTGTCATATACAAAAATTTATGCACCGCAATCAGGTACTGTATCAAACAGACGAGTAGAAAAAGGAATGTATGTAAATATAGGTACACCATTGTTTGTTATTGTGCCTCATAATGTATGGGTGGTTGCAAACTTCAAAGAAAACCAGCTTCGTCATATGAAACCGGGACAGGCAGTTGATATAAAAATAGATACATATCCTGACAGAGTATTTAAAGGAAAAGTTGATAGTATTCAAAGAGCTTCAGGTGCAAAGTCAAGCCTGTTTCCGCCAGAGAATGCTGTCGGATCTTTCGTAAAAATAGTTCAAAGAATACCTGTAAAAATAGTATTTGATGAAAAAATAGATCCAAATGAATACAATATAATTCCTGGAATGTCAGTAGTTCCTAAGGTTAGAGTAAGATAATTATTAAAACAAAATAAAAAGAAAAGGTGGATTGTAAAAGGACATTAAAACTCTCTACATTCACCTTTTTTAATAGGAAAAGCAAAATGACAAATATAAAAGAAAATATAGAACAAGAATGGAAACCGTCGGTAAATCCTTGGATAATGGTAATACCCGTAATGTTAGCGGTATTTATCTATGTACTTGACGGAACGATAGGTAACGTAGCATTGCCTCATATGGCAGGCAGTTTTTCAGCGACTAGAGATGAATCCATGTGGATTTTGACAAGTTACCTAATTGCTGCAGGTATTGTAATTCCCGCTGTAGATTTTTTCAGTAAAGTATTTGGTCGTAAAAACTTTTTTATAATAAGTATCATGATGTTTACAATAGCTTCAATGCTCTGCGGAATGGCAAAGAATATTGAATTTATGATATTTGCCCGAGTTTTGCAAGGGTTTGGCGGTGGCGGTATTTTACCGATATCACAGGCTATTATGATAGAGAGCTTTGATAAAGAAAAACGCGGACTTGCGATGTCCGTATTTGGTATGGGAATAATTTTGGCACCTATAATCGGTCCTGTTTTAGGTGGTTGGATTACAGATAATTGGACTTGGCCTTGGATTTTTTATATAAATATCCCATTTGGCTGTGCGGCAGCTCTTTTGTGTCATAGACTCTTGGAAGATCCGCCTTATGCGAAAAAACAAAAAAATGTTAAAATTGACGTTAAAGGTTTTATATATTTAACTATTTGGCTTGTAACTCTGCAAACAGTGCTTGATAAGGGTAATAATGCGGATTGGTTTAATGCAACATGGATCAGATGGACTTTTGGTGCTTCAATGATTGCTTGTATTTTATTTTTCCATTCACAAATAACAAATAAAGAATCTTTGATAGATTTATCTGTTTTCAAAGACAGAAACTTTTCAGCAGGTACGATTATACAAGTTGTAATACAGGCTGTTTTATACGCATCTTTAGCTATATTACCGCAGTTTTTGCAAAGTATGATGGGATATACTGCATTTTTAAGCGGGGCGACTATGATGCCAAGAGGTTTTGGCAGTATGGTTGCAATGTTATTTACAGCAACATTAACAAACAGATTAGATAATAGACTTATGGTTGTCATAGGACTTTCGTTAATTGGCGGTGCAAGTCTTGCATTCGGAGCTTTAAATTTACAAATTTCAAACATGAATGTAGCAATTCCGAACTTTTTCATGGGGCTGGGCATGGGGCTTTCTATGATACCTATTATTAATCTTTCAATTGATACGTTGAAAAACGAGCAAATGACAAATGCGACAGGTATTCAAAATCTGCTTAAAAATATTGGTAGTGCAATGGGTACATCGCTTGTAGCTACTATGCTTACACGTTTTGCTCAAATACATCAATATATGCTTGTTGGCAAATTGCATGATTTAAATTCTGTATTTGTAGAAAGAGTGCAATCAACAGCAGGAGCATTATCGGCACTTACGGAGCATTCAGTTGCAAATTACATGTCACAATATTCTATTTATGGACAGTTAGTAAAGCAATCAACTTTATGGGCTTTTATAGATTCTTTCAGAGTTTTTGGAATACTTTGTTTGATAGTTATTCCTTTAATGTTGTTAATTAAAAAGCCTAAAAAAGCAGAAGTTACAGTTGGTGTCGAAAAAAATTCAGAAAAAGTTTAAACAAATTCAAATACGACTATTTCCGGCGGACAAAGAAACCTGATAGGTAAAACGCTTGTACCTATTCCGCGGGATACAAAAAGTTTTTTATTTTCGACGTTATATAACCCGTAAGCAAATTTTGTACCAAACTTAGAGGGGGCTACAAC
>CASGAK010000056.1 GCA_949299435.1 uncultured bacterium | reverse complement strand
TATTTTGCTGTATTATGTTTGTTAATTTTAGGAATATCTGCATTTGCGGCTCCGAAAATGGATAAGACACTTCCGCTAAAAGGTAATTCTATGGCGAATATAAAACTTCAATCTGATACGTTGGTTCCTGTATATTCTATTGCGGGGGTAAGGGTTAAAAATTGTGATTATTTATCAATTGCTGATACAAAAGTTACTAAACAGCCTTATAATCTCAAATCTAAATACGGTAAATATATCGAAGGTCAATGGGAAGAACTTTGGGTGGTAAATGCTTGCGGAAAAAAAGTTAATGTGCCGATTACGTTTATTTTAGATTCTGTCGGTACTACTTTTTCAATTAATCTGCTTAAAGTTAAAGTGATTAAGTGAAATTTTTTAACTGTCTGAAAAAGTTTCTCGATAAACTATGTAGGTGAGAGTTTATAATGGTGTATTAGACAACAAGAGCTGACTTGCGAGAATGAGGGTGGCAAGTGGTGAAGGTCTGTTTGGGATTACCATAGCCAGGGGTAATCTTCTCTCATTTCCCAGTTATCTGTCATAATAAGCTGTCCGCAGGTAATAGGGGAAATCTTGCAATATTGTAAAGTCATAGCTCTATTCATATAAGTAATACCTGAACTGTTTGTATAGAAACCGAATTTTCCATCAGTAAGACTCATTCTGAAAGCAAATATATCTTTACCTAATTCATTAGGATTTTTTAATCCGTTTACATCTGCATATATCATAATAGCTATTATTCTGTCATCTCTATCTTCTATAGTGCCGTAATTTGATGTGACTACGGATACTTGTAGAATAGTACCATCACTCAATATAAGTATTTGTCCTGGACTATTTAAATTTTGCTCTGTTGTCCAATCAGAAGAAATTTTAATATATGTATAGCCGACATCTTTCCAACTTGTATACTTAGCCTCTTTAACTTTTGATAAATATGGGATAAGATAAATTTTAGAAAAATTTTCAGTAACTTTTCTTACCTCATTAACAGACAATAAATAGTTACCTCCCAAGTCCCAATTTGAGGAGTCGCCATAATCCGCTTTTGAGCGTTCAAAAGCTTGTGAGAGTGTACTGTATGTCTTTTTTAACTGTGTGACTACAACTTTTCGTTTATAATTTGCAATCAAACTGGGCAGCGTCATTGCAGCTACTACTCCGATTATTCCCAGTGTAATTAAAACTTCAGCTAAAGTGAAACCTATGAGTTTATTATTCATATCTTAATCCTTTTTACGATTTTTTATATCACTATTATGAATTATTTTATCACTTTTGTCAATATAAAGTGATTTTTAAAATCATAATATGTTTTGTATGTAAAGTATATGATTTATTTGAAGGAGTAATTGATGCAAAGTATAAAATATTTGTTCGGTAAAAGGGTTAGGGAATTGAGAAAAGCTAAAAATCTTACCCAGGAGCAGTTGGCTGAGCTTGTTGATATTGATCCGAGAAATATTATAAAAATAGAAAATGCCGAGTCTTTTCCCAGATTAAAGACTTTGGAGAAAATGCTTGAGGTTTTTGAAATTTCAGCATCTGATATGTTCAAAGTGGAACACCTTGAAGATATAAATATTTTAAGAAAAAAAATCAATGCAAAATTGCAACAAGATGATGAGCTTGTTAAATTGATTTATAAAATGATATTTTGATTTTACTCTTTTATGGAATTTTTAGTTTTATATTTTAAATATAGTTTACTTGGATAGAATACTTCCTAATGTGTAAAATTGAATAGATTGTAATAATATGCATAAAAGGAGATTTGTATTATGCATATTGTAAAAATTATTACTTTTGTTTTGGTACTAGTAGGAGCTTTAAATTGGGGTCTTGTTGGTGCTTTTGGGATTGACTTGGTAGCATTGATTTTTGGTGATATGACTCTGCTTTCAAGAATAGTTTATATTCTTGTCGGTGTTTCAGCTATCATATATGCTATCGCAGCTTATAAAGATCTATCGAAATTTGACTAGTTTGATAATTTGTCTAAATAATCTTTGTTTGCTTTCAAAGTGTTATCTGTCGCAAGAATTGAATATACAGGCTTACCTTTGAAAATGTAATTTGCTGCATTATAGATGTCATCGACGGTAATTTCATCAATTGTCTTTAAAATAAGATTTTCAGCTTCTATTCCATAAGGTGATGTAATGCCATATTCAAGTGATTTGTTTTTGCCTATATTAGTTTCATTTGAATTTAATATTACATTTTTCAAACTTAGTTTAGCATTATTCAATTCTTCATCAGATACCTTTTCTGATTTTAGCTTTTCAATATGTTTGTTAAATCCTTCAATAGATTTTTGCAGGTTGTCATAACTAAATTCATTAGTGTCTGTATTTTCGGTTGTAGTACCTATTTCCAGTTCTATAGTTCCAATATCGTCAATAAAACTGATATCTGAATGCACTGAATATGCAAGTTTTTGCTTTTCCCTCAAGTCTTGGAATAGTCTAGAAGAAGGATTTCCGCCCAAAATTGTGTTTAAAAGATTTAGAGTTGTTTCATCTTTAAGGTTTTGTCCTATTTTGAATTTATATGCTTTGATTATTTGAGCCTGAGGTTTTGTGTACGTGTCAGTGAGTACAAGGGTTTGAGAAATTTCTTTATATATATTTTTAATTTTGGAGTTTTTCGGTGTAACTTTAGGCATTTCAGACATTTCATTAAATACGATTTGTTTTAATTCAGGTTTTTTAGAAAAAGGTGCTGATACAACAATGTTTGCCTGGCCGTTTGAGATTATAAAATTGTATAATTCTTTAAGGTCGTCAATTGTTACGCTATCTATGGAATTAAGGATTTCTTCTTTTGTATATCCAGTGGGAAGTCCTTTGAATAATTCAGCAACTAATTTATCTGATGCATCTTTATCAAGCATTGATATATCATCTTTTAATTCACTTTTAACTTTGTCAAGTGTTGCTTGGTCAAATCGTGGAGTTTTCAAGACCTCTTTTGCGAATTTTAAAGCTGATAGCATATCATCAGCATAGAAGTTTGATTTAACTTTTAAATCGGTATCTCCAGATGCAAATATGGTATCAATGGATAATTTATCAAGATTTTCCTGATATTCTATTTCATTTTTATCGAACGTGCCTGAATTTAGGATTTTGAATAATAGACTTGCAGTTGCTGGCTTAGTGTCAGGAAGATATCTGTTATTTGTATATAAAATATCAAAACAAGCGTTGTTATTGTTTGAATCATGAAGTACTACTGAGAAATTATTGTCAAGTTTATATTCTTTAACTTTTTGCATATCAATAGCTTGTCTGGGCTTTGCAGAGCCTGTAAATGATATATTTTTAGCATTAGCATGGTTTGCTTTGATGGAATTTTCGCTAGCTGTAGCCGGGTGAACGACTGTTAGTGAAACTTTATTCAAATCAAGAAATTCTTTTGCCGCGTTTTGGATATCTTCAGGGGTAAAAGAGCTGATTGTTTTTTCAAAGTTTGTTAATAGATTAATGTCATTATCTAAAAAGGCACTGCCTATAAGATTGTTCATAAAAGCAGACTGTTCAAAAATACCTGAAAATTCTTTAAGTATCCTTTTTTTAACAACATTTAATTCATTTTCTGATGGAGGATTTTGAGCGAGTCTTGAAATTTCTGTATAAATTGTTTTAATAATTTTTTCTGAATTGTTTTCAGTTCCCTCAGCTAAAATCAGAATAGTCCGATTATCATCAGCTCTGGAGCCTGTACGTTCAATTTCGGTAAAAGCACTGCTGTTGAGGTCTTTTAACTTTTTATCAATTCTTGAAGTCTTTGACATTGTGAGTATTTGAGCTAATGCAAGCGAGAGTAATTTAGCTTTGTAATCATTATTTTTAGGACCATTGAACGCTAAAATTACAGATGTTGCAGTCGCCTTGTCCGAGATAATATCTTCCCTTACAGGAGAGCTAATCGGTCTGAAATCTTCAAAGTGTCTTTGATTTTGCACTTGTTTGGTCGAAGAAAAATATTTAGAGATGAGTTTCATAGTATTTTCAGGCTCGACATCTCCAGTAATTACAGTGACCATATTTGCAGGGTAATAGTTGTTATTAAAGTAATTAACAACATCTTGTTTTGTGAGGTTAGTAATATTACTAGTTGTGCCCCCAATCATATCAATGGAATTTGTATTAATTTGGTATAAATTTTTTATAGCTTTGTTGATACCTATATTTTCTGGATTAGCGGTAATCATGTTAATTTCTGAATTTACGATACCTTTTTCTTTTTCGAGCATATCTACAGCGAATTTAGGGGTTTCGAGCATCGAAGCATGAAGTCTGATTTTATCTTCCAAATCGGTTTCATTTAAAAGATTAGAGCTAATGTAGTAGCTTGTCTCAGAAAAACCTGTACTGGCATTTGTGGAGGCACCCATTTTGTCAACGCGTTTGAAAAATTCACCTGCATCAATGCCTTCAGAGCCGTTAAAAAGATTATGTTCAATGTAGTGACTTATTCCTCGTAAATTGTCAGGCTCGTTCATGGAACCTGTATTGACGTAGGTTTTTAAAAC
>CASGAK010000055.1 GCA_949299435.1 uncultured bacterium | reverse complement strand
TTTCAAAAGGTTTTCTGCTTTTTGTCGTAAATGTATTTGAAAGGATTTAAATATGGCAAGAATAATAGAGGGAAACAGACGGATTATAAAAATGTCCGTAGATGATGTATTGAATATTGTGCGAGAATATCAGCAAATTACAAGGAATTCATGTTGCTATGAACATACTCGTGAATTGTTGGAAAAAGCAGTATTTTTCATACCTGAAGATATTTAAGAATAAAAGCGGTAAATTTTTGTAAATTTTTCTGTAAAAATGGCAAAAAAATCTTTGTTTTGTTTTAATAGGAACAAGGAGGTCTGCAATGCAAGTAAATTCTATAGGAAATATTAATACACCGATATTTGGTAATGAAGTTAAAGCAAAGAATGACGAAAAAGGTAATTTATCTGAAAAAGAAGTATCAGTTCCAAAACAAGAAATTGCAGAAGATAAATTTGAAACTTCAACCCACCAGCCTCAAAAGGTTGATTTGCCATTCGCAATGCCCAGTATAGAACAAATTACCAAAATGCAGACAACCCAAAAGGTTATGGGAGGCTCTCTATTTGCGATAGGAGTTTTGGGAGCACTTTCATTTTTAAGCCCGAAAAAATGGTTAACAGCATTATTTACGGTGCCTGTAGGCGGTATAATGGCATATTTTGGTGCAAACATGTTCAACTCTGCCGGTGCTTTGGATAAATTAAAAGCTATTGCAAATACCCCGAAAGAATAATAAAAATATAGCCTGATAAGAGTTTTTCAAAAATCCTTTTTGTTTTATGCTATTATAAAAGTCGAAAAGGAGAGATTCTTATGAAAAAAAACATTATTATAGTAGCAATAGTGCTTTTATTACCACTAATAGCCTTTGGAATTTTGAGCAATTCAAATTCAATATCTGCTAAAACTAATACACAAGTTGCACAAACAGAAAATATAGCATTAGGCAAACCACAAGTTTTAAAATTTACATCAACGATGTGCTTGGATTGTCAGACAATGAATAAATTATTTAAAGAAGTCTTTCCAAAGTATAATGATAAAATAGTCTTAACAGAGATCTCAGTTCAAGATGGTAGTAGCTTTACAAACGAGCAAATAAAAAAATATAACATAACATTAGTTCCTACAATGATATTTTTAGACTCAAACAATAAACAAATAAGACGCGTAGAAGGTGCTATAGAAAAAGAAGTATTAGAAAATTATTTAAAGGAACTTAAATAATGGAAAATTACATAGAACTATTTACCCAAGGGGGTAGTATCCCTCTATTATTTTGGCTTTCATTTTTGGGTGGTGTAGTAGCTTCAATATCTCCCTGTTCATTAGCTATGATTCCTCTAATTGTAGGTTACATAGGAGGCTATTCCAATGAAAAATCGGGTAAAACCTTATTGCAAATGATATTTTTTGTCCTTGGAACCGCGATTGTATTTTCTATAATCGGTATAATATGTGCCTTAACAGGAAAAGTTTTTGTATCATTCGCAGGCGGATATTTTGGACTTGTATTAGCTTCAATAGTAATGATTATGGGACTTAAACTGGTAGGTATTTTGGACTTTGATATGCCTGTAGTTATAAAAGAAATGCCGCAAAATGAAGGTCATAATACATTTCTATATCCGATACTTTTGGGTGCGGTATTTGCACTTGCCGGGACCCCCTGTTCTACACCGATATTAGCGGCAATAATGGCATTTGCTTCACTTTCAGCAAGTCTTGCACAGTCCGTCATTATGTTATTTCTTTTTGCTATAGGTCAGGGGATAATACTAATCCTTGCAGGTTTTTTAACATCAAAACTCAAAAATTGGAATAACTTTTATAAATTATCCGATATCCTGCTGAAATTAAGTGGTGTACTTCTAATATTAGCTGCATTATATATTTTTTATAAGATTTTTCTGCCATTTATTGTAAAATAACTAAAAATGAGTTAGAATATATCCATACATAAAGATTATAGCTTTGTAAATTAAAGGGATATTCAATCAAACAAAGCTGATGGAGAAAGATTATGAAAACATACGAAGGTCAATTGGTAGCAGGAAATGAAAAATATTGTATAATAATATCAAGATTTAACGATTTTATAGGCTCAAAACTTTTATCAGGAGCACTAGATGAGCTAAGACGTCATGGCGTGGACGAAGATAACATAGATATAGTGAAAGTGCCTGGAGCTTTTGAAATCCCAATAGCAGCACAAAAATTTGCCAAATCGGGCAAATATAGTGTAATAATTACATTGGGAGCAGTGATAAAAGGAGCGACAGCACACTTTGATTATGTAAGTGCTGAAGTATCAAAAGGTATAGCACAAGTAAGTTTGCAGACAGGAATCCCCGTAATTTTCGGAGTGCTTACAACGGATAATATTGAACAAGCAATAGAAAGAGCCGGAACAAAAGCAGGTAATAAAGGCTCAGATGCCGCTAAAGCCGCTATAGAAATGGCAAATCTAATGAAAATGTAGATGAAATAATTAATGGTCTTTGAGTATGGTTATATAAGGAGGTATCGCATGAGTGACATTATTACAGAATTCAGAAATGAAAATACGAAGGATATAGATATTCTTCCGACTATAGAAATAGTCAAAAAGATGAATGATGAGGATAAAATAGTAGCTCTTGCGGTCGAAGATGAGTCTGAGCATATAGCCGAGGGAATCGATTTAATCGCAAAACAGTTTTTAAAAGGCGGGAAGTTGTATTATTTTGGAGCAGGAACATCAGGCAGACTTGGCATATTAGACGCATCAGAATGTCCTCCGACATTTAGTGTAGCTAAAGACATGGTAACAGGTTTTATAGCAGGCGGTGACGGAGCAATAAGACATTCTATAGAAGGAGCAGAGGACAATCCTGATTTTGGTTATGCAGATGCAGGTATTTTGAAACCAGATGATGTAGCTGTTGTAATATCAGCAAGTGGGAATCCGAAATATCTTTTAGGTGTCCTAAAACGAGCAGAGGAAATAGGTTGTAAAACAATCGGCATTACCTGTAACCCAAAAGGTCGTATAGCAGATGAAGCAGGACTTGTGATATGTCCTGAGGTAGGTCCTGAAGTAATTGCAGGCTCAAGCCGTCTTAAAGCAGGTACCGCACAAAAAATGATATTGAATATGTTATCTACCGGTGCTATGATTAAAATAGGCAAAACTTATGAAAATTTCATGATAGACTTGCAAGCGAGCAATGAAAAGCTGAAAGATCGTGCAATAAGAATTGTAGCACAAATAGCAAATGTTCCACATAGTGAGGCTCTGTCAGCATTATTGAAGTGTGATTGGGAAATAAAAACAGCAATCGTTACTTTGGAAATGAATCTCGACATAAATTCAGCTAGGGCTGAGTTAAAAAAACATAGGGGTGTGCTTAGAAAACTTCTTAATGCAAAAAACGCTGCAGTGTAGATATAATTGAAAAGGAAAGAGGATATATATGAAATTAACAGTAATCGGAGCAGGATGTTGGGGGCTTACCTTAGCGTGGCTATTGACTGATAACTTTGATGAAGTGACAATATGGGGACGAGAACAGGATTTATCAGATGATTTAATTCAAAACAGACACGCATCAAAGCCTTTGGAAGTTCAATTGAAAGAAAAAGTTGAAATTACATCAAATCTTGCAGCTGCAATTTCCGGTGCTGATATTATCTTGAATGTTGTAGCGACCTCAGGAACTCGAGATGTTTGTGAAAACCTTAAAAAAGCAGGCATAAAGTCTGAACAGATTTTGGTAAATGCTTCAAAGGGGATAGAGTTGCCATCATTGATGCGAATGTCCGAAGTTATAAAAGATGTTTTACCCGAGCAAAAACTTGCAATACTTTCAGGTCCTACGTTAGCCAAAGAAGTTCTTGCAGGGCTTCCGACAGCTGCGTCAGTAGCTTGTGAAGATATAAAAGTTGCGGAGTTTGTGCAAAAAGCTTGTTCAGTTCCATCAAAGTTTAGATTATACACAAATACCGATGTAATCGGAGTAGAACTTGGCGGTAGTCTGAAAAATGTTATAGCGATAGCTTCTGGATTTGCTAAAACTATGGGATTAGGAGATAATTGTACAGGCTCACTTTTGACAAGGGGAATGGCTGAAATTGTAAGAGTAAGTATACAACTCGGTGCAAACCCTTCTACTTTATACGGGCTTTCGGGCATGGGGGATTTAATAGCGACTTGCTCAAGTCCCATGTCAAGAAATTACACGGTAGGCTCAATGCTTGCAAAGGGTAAAAAAATAGATGATATCCTATCAGAATTAGGCTCTGTAGCAGAGGGTGTCAAGACCTCAAAAGCTATTTGCGAATTAGCTAAAAAGTTGGATATAGATGTTCCTGTATCTTCGGCCATATATGAAGCTGTCTATACGGATATTACACCTCAAGCATTGCTTGAAAAATTGATGAACAGAAAACTGAAAGAAGAAGAAAGATACGTATAATGAAATTTGCTGTAAATTATATTAAAAACACATTTTACCCGCTTGAAGTTCCTGAAAATATTCATCTAGAGGACGGTCAGATGGTATTGGTAAGGACTGATAAAGGTGAGGAAGCTCTCAAAGCATTTTTAGTCAATTCAAGAATTTCCAAATTGTGGGAGAAGTCAAAAAGTAAACCTGAGCCTTTGGTTGTTATAAGAACTCTTACACAAAGAGATTTACAAACTTTAGATGAAATAAAAAAAGAAGAAGTAACAGCATTTTTCAAGTGTCAAGCTCTTGTGCAGCAGCATAAGTTGGTTATGAATTTAGTACAGTGCAGAATAACATTCGACAGAAGAAAAATAACATTTTACTATACAGCACCAGAAAGAGTTGATTTCAGGGCATTGCTTAAAGATTTAACACAGACATTTACAAGAGTAAGAATAGATTTACGTCATATAGGAGTAAGAGATGAAACTTCTATTTTAGAAGGAACAGGCATTTGTGGAAGACCTTTTTGCTGTTCAAGTTTTTTGAGAAAATTCGCAACAATAAACGTAAAATTAGCAAAAGATCAGGGTATGCCTATAGCTCCGGGAAAAATTTCAGGTACTTGCGGAAGACTTTTGTGCTGTCTTACTTATGAATATTCAAATTACATAGACGCTGCAAAAGGAATGCCTCCTGTCGGATCTTCTGTTATGACATCAGAAGGACTCGGAAAAGTTTGTTATTTACAATTCTTGAGCGGAAAAGTTGCCGTAAAAATGGAAGATGGTAAAGTAAAAGAATTTCCGAAAGGTGAAATTGAAATGGTTGATGCTGATGTCAACGTAGAAATTGATATTCCTGTAATTAACACCTACTCTGATGAATCAGATGCGAATATTGATATTCGTCAATTGGAAGATGATAAAAACAGCTCTACAGGTAATGTTTAATTATTATTTTTGTTAGCTATTTAACAGCTTTGAAAAATTCATCTGAAATAAGTTGAGAATAGCGTTTCTTTTCATTTGCAGATAACAAAAGTCTTTGATCTCCGTCTTTATTCTCAGCAACGGAAATAATTCCTGCGACTTCACCGATAGGTAATCTTTTAGCTTTTGCTTCGAATTTTACGTAAGGTACCTCTTTCCCGAAAGAATTTAGAGTACCTCTTTTTGTTATTTTTAATTCCTCAACTTGAAAGGCTTGGTATTTAACTTTTTGAGTTAATTTTTTAAGTTTTTCATCTATTTTATCTGATAAAATATCTTCTTTAGTAAGAATAGGTTTGTTATTGGTATCAACAACTACCAGCTTTTGACCTGAAGCCTTGTGTTCAGCTACGACACCGTTGTATCCCATAATGCCTGCAGCTCTTTCAAGTTCAAACTCATCATTAATCTTAGAAAAATCACCTACTTTTTCTGCTCTTTTTACAAGTTCATTTTGAGGCGGATTTAAAAAATTATTAAGCATATTTTTAGCTAACTTTCCTCCACCAATCGAAATAAATCCGACAATCGCAAGTGCCAGTAAAACAGCCATACAAATATTTTTTAAACAACCCATGTGTTATTTTCCTTATTTCATGTTATAATCCAATTATAGCTATGTCAAAATCAGAAATCAATCAAATAAATTCATGGGAAGTAAAAATCGAGGATTTGACGCCTGTAATGCAGCAGTATATGCAGATAAAACGTCAAAATCCCGGTGCTGTTCTTTTATACAGATTAGGCGATTTTTATGAAACATTTTTTGAAGATGCAGTTCTAATGTCAAAAGAGCTTGAATTGACTCTTACAGGTCGTGATGCCGGTCCTGTATATGGTAGGGTTCCATTAGCCGGAATACCCGTAAAATCCATAAATGGGTATTTGGAAAAATTAGTACAAAAAAATATAAAAGTTGCTATGTGCGACCAGTTAGAAGATCCTAAATTCGCTAAAGGTCTTGTAAAAAGAGGTGTGACAAGAGTTATTACATCAGGGACTCTTACTGAAAGTGATTTTTTAAAACAAAATAAAAATAATTATATAGCAGCGATGTTCAAAGATGAAAAATCAGATATTTATGGTTTTGCATATTCTGATATTTCAACAGGGGAATTTAAAGTTACACAGGCTCCTTTGAATCTTTTAATTTCAGAACTCGCAAGATTGCAGCCAGCTGAAATTGTAGCTCCAGCTATAAGAGGTGAAATTAAGCCTTTTCAAATAGTTCCTGATGAAAAGGTTGATTTACCCGAGGGGATAGTTAACATGTATAATTGCTCCAAAATCCCTGCAAATGTTTTCGATTTTTCTATGACAGATGCAAATTTGAAAGCTATATTTACACCTGCTGCATTAACTGCTTTTGGCTATGACAAATATAAAATAGGTTTTAGAGCTGCTGGTGCTTTATTTGCATATATTTGGGAGAGCATGAAAGAAAATGTTCCCAAAATAGAGAGAATTGAGGTATATGAACTTTCTGAGTATATGATTTTAGATGCAAGCACAAGAAAAAATCTTGAGCTTGTTGAAACTATGCGGGAAAAAAATAAATACGGATCTCTTTTATGGTCAATTGACCAGACAAAGACCAATATGGGTGCAAGACTTTTGAGAAGCTGGATTTGTCAGCCATTAAAACGGGTTGATGATATTGTCAAAAGACAAGATGCGGTATCTGAATTTGTTGAAAAATCCTCTTTAAGAATTTCTCTAATAGAAGTATTGGAAAAAATTTATGATATTCAGCGTTTGTCTACGCGGCTCAGTAACAATTCAGCTAACCCCAAGGATTTTTTAAGTCTAAAATGCTCCCTTCAAATGCTTCCTGAGCTTATTGAAGTATCTTCAGAACTTGAAAATAATCCATTTAAAGAAATCATTAAATATCAGGAAGAAATAATTAATTTTACAGAGCTTATTGATCGCACGATTAGAGATGATGCCCCTATGGTAATAAAAGAGGGTGGAATAATAAAAGAGGGTGTATCTGGTGAACTTGATTATTACCATGATTTGTTGACTAATGGCGAAGAATGGCTTCAGAATTTTGAAGAGCGAGAAAAAGAAGCGACCGGTATTAAGAACTTAAAAGTCGGTTATAATAAAGTGTTCGGTTATTTTATCGAAGTGACAAATTCTTACCGTAATTTGGTGCCTAAAACTTATATAAGAAAACAAACTCTTACTGGTGCTGAAAGATTTATAACACAGGAATTGAAAACTCATGAAGATGACGTCTTATCAGCAAGATTTAAAGCAACTGAGCTTGAATATAAGTTGTTTACGGATTTTAGAGAATATTCAAAAGAATTTGTGACAAAAATCAGAGAAATAGCAGACTGCATGGCTGCAGCAGATGTATTATCTTCTTTAGCTCAAGTTGCAGTGGAAAATAATTATTGCAGACCGGAAATTGATGAGTCAGGGGATTTTATTGTAAAAAATGGAAGACACCCGGTATTGGAAAAAATATTACCTTTAGGGGAATATGTGGCTAATGATCTTGAATTGCAAAGTCAATCGGTTGATAAGACTCAGTTTATGATTTTGACAGGGCCTAATATGGCTGGAAAATCCACATATATGCGTCAAAATGCTTTGATTGCGATTTTAGCTCAAATCGGCTCTTGGGTGCCTGCTGATTATTTAAGATTAGGGGTTGTTGATAAAATATTTACACGAGTTGGTGCATCTGATGATTTGACGCTAGG
>CASGAK010000054.1 GCA_949299435.1 uncultured bacterium | reverse complement strand
AAATAAAGAAGAACAGCTCAAAGAAATTAATATTTTACTAAATAAAAATCCGGAAAAAATTCCGGAATTTTACAAAATTTTAAAAGCAATTATTAATTAAATCTTTCAATTTATAATCAAAAGCAAATCCTCACCAAAAGCCTTCCCTGCTCTTGCAAGTCTGCTCCAGGGAGCACTGTCTAACTATTCCAATTCCTCAGTAGGGCCGCCTAAACCTGAATACCGAATTTTGTACGGAATAGGTGACGGACAGTATCTTCTTGGATTTCATACATCATTTTATTAAACATCTCATAGGCTTCACGTTTGTATTCAAGCAAAGGATCTTTTTGTCCGTAAGCTCTCAGACCTATACTGTCACGCAACATATCAATGTTATGAAGATGATCAATCCATTTGTTGTCTACTACACGTAAAAGAATATCTTTTTCCAAATTTCTTATTACGTTATCATCTGAAAATGCAGCTTGCGGTGTAAAATCTGGATCATATTTTTCAAGCACTTCGTTATAAAAAGCAATTACATTTTCTTCATGATCTCTGTAGGCTTTTATTGCAAAATCTTTTATCTTAGCATATATCGCATCAAAACGTGAATTTTGGACATCACTAATCGTAATAAATGACAGTTGCGGAATTATTGAATGTAACTCTTTTATCATTCTTTCCAAATCTTCATAAATATATTCTTCCGGGTGCTGCTCCGGTGAAATATAGCTTCGCAATAATCTGTCTATTTCTTTTTCTATCATAAAGTAAATGTCGTCTGACAAATTCTTTCCAGACAAGACTTTACGACGTTGTGCATAGAATTTTTCACGTTGTACATTCATTACATCGTCGTATTCCAAGACTGATTTACGAATATCAAAGTGATATGTTTCTACTTTCTTTTGAGCTGACTGAATCTGGTTGGATATAAGTTTTGATTCTATCGCCATATTTTCTTCTACTTGAAGCATATTCATCAGTGAGGTGATTTTATCACCGCCGAAAATTCTCATTAAGTTATCTTCTAATGACAAGAAAAATCTTGTAGATCCGGGATCACCCTGACGAGCTGCTCTGCCTCGTAATTGGTTATCAATACGTCTTGATTCGTGACGTTCTGTACCGATTACGTGAAGTCCTCCTGCTTCAACTACTTTTGCATGTTCTGCCTCGGTTATCTGACGTGATGCTGCTAATACTTCATCTTTTATTTTTTCATAATCTTCACTTTCAGGAGTTATTCCCATTGACTCCAATTTTTCTTTTGCCAAATATTCAGCGTTACCACCCAGCAGAATATCTGTTCCGCGTCCTGCCATATTTGTCGCAATTGTCACCGCTCCGACTCGTCCTGCTTGGGCGATTATGTAGGCTTCTTTTTCGTGATGTTTCGCATTCAATACGTTATGCTCTATACCGCGTTTTTTCAACAATGCTGATACATATTCCGATTTTTCTATGCTTATTGTACCGACCAGTACAGGTCTGCCGATTTTGTGCATCGCAATAATGTCATTAACTACCGCGTCATATTTTGCACGTTCTGTTTTGTAAATAACATCTGGATAGTTAATTCTGATATCCGGTTTGTTAGTTGGGATCGTTGTTACTTCTAAGTTGTATATTTTACCAAATTCTGCTTCTTCAGTCATTGCCGTACCTGTCATGCCTGCAAGTTTCGGGTAGAGTCTGAAAAGGTTTTGGAATGTAATACTTGCAAGAGTCTGTGTCTCATCTTGAATTTTAACACCTTCTTTTGCCTCTACAGCTTGGTGAAGCCCGTCTGACCAACGTCTGCCTTCCATCAAACGTCCGGTAAATTCGTCTACTATCATTACCTCACCGTTTTTGACCACGTAATCGGTATCTTTTATAAACAATTCTTTAGCTTTAAGTGCTTGTAGAAGATGGTGAGCATATTGTGTGTTAATATCAAATAAATCTTTTATATTCAAAAGCTCTTGTGCTCTGTCGATACCTTCTTCTGTCAGGATTATGTTCTTATTTTTTTCATCAACTTCATAATCCACATCTTTTTTAAGTTGTGGTGCAATTTTTGACATAAGTTGATATAGCTCTGCGGATTTTTCAAGTCTGCCGCTTATAATAAGAGGTGTACGAGCTTCGTCTATCAAAATTGAGTCTACTTCATCTATAATTGCATAGTTATATGGGCGTTGGACAAGCATTTCCAAGCTGCCTGCCATATTGTCACGCAAATAATCAAATCCGAATTCATTATTTGTTCCGTATGTAATATCACAATTATATGCAGCTTTTTTCGCAGCAAAATCATCTGCTGTTCTGCCGCCTGAAAGAATTACCCCGACAGAAAGACCTAAAAATTTATAAATTTTTCCCATCCATTCACTGTCACGTTTGGCTAAGTAGTCGTTTACCGTAATTACATGGACTCCTTTACCTGTCAAAGCATTCAGATACGCAGGAAGTGTTGCAACTAGAGTTTTACCTTCACCTGTTCTCATCTCGGCTATGTGCCCGTTGTGTAAAAAATAGCCGCCAATCAACTGAACATCAAAGTGTCGCATATTTAAAACACGTTTTCCGGCTTCCCTTACAGTCGCAAATGCTTCAGGAAGTATTTTATCCAATGCTTCTTTTTCCAGCTTTCTGTCTGTTTTAAAATCCTCACTTCGCGGACGCTTTTCCAATATAGCTTTAAATTCATCGGTCTTCGCTCTCAATTCCTCATCTGTCATTTGCTCAAATTGAGGCTCTAACGCGTTTATATGATCAATTATGCCCTGTATATTCTTTACTTTTCTTTCATTAGGATCACCTAAAAGTTTTAGTAATAAACTTATCATTATAAAATTTTCCTCTCCATTATAGTCTTGATGATTAAATACTAGCATGGACAAAGAATTTTTTACAGACACCTTAACAAAAAAATAATAATTGCAACTATTTAGAACTTTTTATCGCAAAATAAATTTAAAAAAAGCCTGATTTTAGATTTCAGGCTTTTTATGAATTAAACATTGTAAATGTTTTTTCTATGTTTTTATCTATCAAACTTTTTACGGTATCGTATTCTGTCGTGAGTGAAGATATTTCCAAATCAAGTTGTTTCATATCAACTTCTAATTCTTCTTCTTTATAGTTTAATTTGCTTTTCTTTTGGGTGTATTCCAACTCTGCCTGAGTAATCGCATCATCATCAGTTACTTCAACTACATAGCCGTTATCTAAATATCTGTCTTGATAATAATAATTGTCACTGCTCATTGAAGATATAAAATATGTAGCATTTTTCAATGTATTACTCAAATATTCTTCATCATCTATTTGATCATTTTCAATCCAGCCGTTTTGGCAGATATTATTGAACATTGCACTATAAAATTCTGCAATATACATTTCATCTGATGAATTTGCATTTTGATTTTTAACAGTCCACATATAATATGGATCATCTGTTACGTAATTTGATTTACTTCCGTCATTTACAATGTAATAAGTTTGGTCATAGCCATTCATACCTTGTGCGTAGAATGTCATAAATGATTCTGCTAAATTAGATAAGCTGATAGCTTGAGTACCATAGTTGTTATTTTTATTAGCATTTTTAACTACCCAACCGTTGTAATTATTAGATCCGTTTACTGCATCGTAGAAGGCATCTGTAGAATGGTTTCTGTTTCCTAAATCCTGACAATCGCTCAGCAGTGCAAAAGTTTCCTGAACTGCGTATTGGAATGCTTGAGTTCCTGTGCCTGTTGTATCATTTTCTAAATCAAACAGTGCACCAAATGCATTAAACATATCATTCAAGAAATAAACAAGAGCTTGTTCTTGCACGGTAGCCTGTTGTGTCCAACCAGACTCCTCTTTATTTAACCAGCTTACAATTCCATCATATGCAAATCCTAATGTAAATGCTGACATGACACCTGCCACAAGTTTTTGCCAGAAACTTGCACTTATTTTATCACTGGTCATTGCAAATGTGATATCTTCCGTCAACAGGTCTGATAATGTGAAACTTGTGTCTGTTGTGATTGCTTGGTTCTTAGTAAAGTAATTCGAATTTTGATTACCTTTATCTGCAATACTTGTTTGTAAATTCAATCCTAAATCATTTCCGCTTGAATCTACACCAAAACTGAATGTCAATTTGTCTGCTAAATCTTTTTCTGCATTTGTACCGTTAGCACCTGCAGCTATTGAATTATCAATATACACCAAAAGGTCATTAATACCCATTGCTGAGGCTTGTGTTTTATCAAGTAATGGAGCACCTATACCAACATCTTTAACAAGTCCGATGCTTCTACAAGCGACCGCTGAAGATTCACTCATACCACCGCTTTTTACCATCTGATTTAGGAAATTAGCATACAATTGATCATATAACGTTGTTGTTTTTCCGTTTCCTAAATCAATTGTTTTATTATTTATACCACCTTCAGGTATACCAGCAGCCCTTGCGGCAGCTGCCATTTTGCTGTCTAATACAACCTTTCCGTCACGGGTTGTGATTAAGTATGGGGTATAATTATTTACTGCTGATGGCTTCATCATTATGTCATAGCTTAAATCAAAAGCATTATCGCCTGTACCGTCTGGATCCCAAACTAATTTTGTTTGATTTAAGGCAGCTTGATATTCTTCTGAGGCTTTTTCAAGTTCACGAGTAATTGACAGCTTTTCTTGTGCGATCTGCATTGATTGAAATTCACAGTTCGCCTTTCTGGCCGTTATGGCTAAAAATCTAGCTTGTGATGCCGCCAATCCCATTTTGCTGCCCGTTTTCCTTTCAATTCTGTTAGTAACAATTCTTTGCTTTCGTTATCGACATTTTCAGGGCAAAACTTTAAATTATATATAATAACTTGTTACAAAATTTTACAATATATATTTTTTAAATCGGCTACGGATAAATTCCGCTGCCGACTTATTTTTTCTATTTTACGGTTATTATAAAATCGTATATCCTGTCAATTTTTTCTTTCATTTCACTGAACTGTTCTTTCAAATCATTAAAACTGTGAATTGACACAAATTTTTCCTCTATATCTTCTATAATTTCGCGATGTTTTTTCTCCAGCTGCTCAGGAGTAACTACGATTCGCTGTTGTATTAAAAATATCATTACCGCAACTATTATTGGTGAATAATGTAATAAACTGTCCATTTTACTTTTTCCTCATTTTTTATAGAAAATTTTATTTAATACTACAAATTTTTAAAAATCGGATATGAGTTTACAAAAAACGGGTGGGTTAAAATATAATCTTCTAATTTTACTGCTTTTTCGCAATCTCCAAAATTTAAAATTTTGTGAGATTTAACAGAGCCAAGTATTCTTTTTATAAAACATTGATTTACATTCGAGGGAACTATATAGGTTTTTCCAATATTCCCTTTCAGTTTCGAAATCAAATCGCATTCATCACGGTAATTTGTCACTAGAGAAGAATAATCTTTATCTTTTTCATAAAGTTTTTGACTTATACCAAACGCGTTGAATGTCACCACTTTAATTTTGTTCATGATACCCACATAAGTAGCTTCGGTGCCTCCTTCACTATGTCCGATTAGTGTCAGGGTATCGTTATAAAAACCGTGTTTTTCTTTACACTGTTTGTAAAAATAATTGGCAATTCGCATCTGCACATTTTTCCCGAAAATACCCATTATTATATTTTCAATGTGGTCCTTTAAACTTTTTTTGTCTGTGCCTATGTAACAAATTACATATTCGTTCCCGTCAGAATATAGTATCCCTTTAAAATTTGTTTTCCTCTCCTTAAAACTTTCCTTTTTAATCCAATTGCCAAAAATCTTGGATTCATTATTAAATTTCATTGCATCTTCTGCAAATATACATAAGTTTTTATAAATTTCCGCTTTTTTATGAATTTCTTTTTCTTTTATATCATCAACTAGCATATATCTTCCTTTCCTTTTGAATAAGATGTGGCAAGTCTACAACTTTATCGGCCAGTAGTAATCCACCAAATAAGACGCGGCGTCCATCGGGTGTGATAAAAATTTTAATTCTTTTGACTGTTTTATTTGCTGATATGTCGGAACGTCAATTTTTGATGAGCCTTCACGATACTTTAAGTTGTATATGTTGTATAGTAACTTTTCACATTTCTTGTCCACGTATAGACAAACCTCACCATCTGCTGAGCGTACTTTTGCATTGAATGCGGCTATTCTGTTTTTTATCGGAGGATTAAAGGCTTTTATTTTAATATCGACATCATAGCCGTATCGAAGAAGTTTTTTCTTGATAATTACATAATTGGTATATTCACTTGTACAAGACCGATTATCTCCTGAGGCATCTCCGTTAATTATAATTTTGCCTTTATGGTCAGGATAACGTCTGTAAAATTCGTCACACGCCTTGGCAGTTGTTGTGTTTTCCATAACTATTTCATCAAAGTAAAAAACTTTATCTTCAGTTCTGTGTGCAAGTACCCAAGCCATAGGATCTACGTTGAAGTCACAACTTATGTGCAAATCCATCTCCGGACAATATTGAATATCACGTATGTTCTCATCGGTAAAATCTTTAACTACCAGACCGTTATTATATTCGCCATTCTCGGCAAGCACAAATATTTTGTAATACTGCTCATCATAGAGTTTTTTTAATTCATCGCAAAACCCCTCAGGCAAATATACATTTTCTGTAGTCGGGGCTGTTATTAATCTGTAATTTGGAGCGTTATTTTCAACAAAAGTTTTATATACCCAGCCTCGTTGCATTTCCGGGTTGGTATGTCCGAAAATCCTGTATTTAAAATTTTTCCACCAAGGTTTCGGCTTTTGCCTCATACGGCTTATCAGCATTTTAAATGTGTCGTAAGGAATGTCGGACATTTCCTCTATTTCTACAAAACCTAAATTCAATGATTTCAGTTTGTTTGGTTCGTCAAAATGTCTAAAAAGAATTTCACTCCCGTTTCTGAAAGATATTTTTTGCAATGATGACGACCATTCAAAATCAGCACCTTCTGTAAAATTCATATTTTCTAAGTGCTCAAAATAACTTTGCAAAGTTGTATCTCTTACCAATGTATAAGTTTGTGCTCCGACAAGACCTCTTACTCCGGGAAATTTCAAACTTAATAAAATACCTAAAAGAGAGCCTGCAAAAGTTTTACCCGAGCCGTAACCGCCCTGATAGACCGCGACGTCTAAAGTATAATCGTGCGGAATTTCCAAAAACTCTCGCTGAGCTTTTAATAATTTATATTTCATATCACTATCCCTTATATCTCACTAATTTAAAAAAAAGGTGCCGCAAGTGATGAGGAGCCATAGGTAAAGAGAATTTGGCGGCACCTAAAGAAAGGATTACAGTCTGCATAGGCAGCTGCAAGAATTATGTATTGGTGTTAAGTAAGGAGGATTGTTCTGTTTCCTGTTTTTTCAAAAAATGATTGGAATTTTCAATTCCATACTGCTCCAATGCAAATTTAAAGCATTCAAGCCATTCTATATTTTCTGCGACATCTGGTACTTCAGAAAAAGATTTTACGACCTCAAAGAGCTCTTTCAGTCTTAGTTTCCTTTCAAAAGTTGCCTTTCTGTCCCCGTAGCGGTAAATATAATTTCCGTTACGAATATTATCATCAATTTGTAAAAATGTAGTACAGCCTCTGTCATTAATACCTATAATTTCACTGCCTATTTTAAAATTAGCAATAATTTCAGCAGTTTTTTCAACCATTGGTACAATAACTTTTCTGTTTATTGCATCAAGTAACATATTTAGTCTTGCTTCCTGACCGTTGGCTGAATAATTAAGTTCAGTTGCTGTTCTCGCTGTAGATTGTGTATTTCCGGCCATGTTTTTGAATATACCCGTTGCACTTTCTATCGTTGTTTTGAAGTAATTTAAAAAGTCCCAGCCAACCATGGCTTTATCAAAACTCAAAGGTATCGGCTGATTAGGCATTAGTGCTGAGTCATATTCAATTATTTTCCCTGGTTTCACAACCTGTTCTCCGTTAAAACAACCTTTTGGTGCCAAATATGGAGGATTCATCATCAATGCAAGGGCATCAATTTGTTTATTCAATATAGTTGAAGAAATATTATTTAAAATTAAGGCAACTCGCAGGGGTGAAATTCCTCTACCGGTAATCGGGGATTCTATTATATTTGCATGGATAAAAGGATTTATTACAAAAGGATTCGATTCAAATCTTATAATTTCACGTCTTGCTCCTACTACTACAAGCCAATTTTTGAGCAAAGTCCCGTCTTCCAGCTCGATATCGCCCCAGTATTCTAAAATTTCTACTTTGTTTTCCTCTACAGCCTTTTCTGAATTTCTTGTTTTTTTGCTTGCCACCACCTCTTTCAATGTTTCCAATTTTTCTTCCGTTAATAAATTGTTTGATTTATCCGAACGTAATTCATCTATTGTTGAATATGTTCTGTAAATTTTTGCACATCTGTCCCAATTGTCTTTGTCCGACTTATCAAAGACAAAATCCTCCGCTTTTATATATTTTACTTTCGCATTGTCATATACGAGTTTCTCCTCCAAAATAAATGCTTTATGTGTCGGATTTTCAAGCTGTTCTTTTACGGTTAATGCTCGTCTTGTCTGTTTTATCTTCGTTTCCCAGCCTACAAAAAGTGTACATTCTCCTGTTTCTACAATACTGTCGATAATTTTTTCTATTTCATCTTCAAGTTTCATTTGCTCGAAAGTGTTTACCAGCATCGCTTTTTGTCTGTTCGCGTATTTTTGGCTGTCAGGTGTTGCACCTGTCACATCAAACATTGATTCAGGGTGAGAATATAAATTGTCACTTATATGCGACTTCAAAGTCTGTGCAAGCTCGTAAATATCAGGCAAAGAAATTTTATTATCCCAACCGTTGAGCTTAGGAATATCTGTATTGTATATCGTATCCCGCATAATTCTGTTATCTGTGATTTGGCTTGCTCGCAAATCATCATATCTGTCATACTTTTCGGTAATGTCCCGTACAAGAAGTGTTTCCTGCTCAGGAGTTATGATTTGTGTTAAATCTTCTGTTTCTATTTTCATATATCTGCCTTTCTTTTATATTTGGACGATTAAAGTGTTTGATTAATCGACAAAACAATATTTTAAATCTGATTTTAAAAGCGAATACACTTCAATATCCTGTAATTCTCCGTTTTTTAAAGTTTCTCCGCGTAATGTCCCGTCTTTTTTAAATCCGGAAAACCTTAAAATCGCTTTCACTCTCGTATTGAAAGGATACACTTGAGCTTTTATTTTTTTGAGCCCGAGAGTCGTAAAACAATAGGGAAAAAATTCTGTTGCTGCACACTTTGTAAAATTTCCCCAGTACTTTTTCTCGACGCATGCTGTAATTTCGCAACTGTGAAGTCTTTCGTTATTTCCGATCGGATTGTCCAAATACACAAATCCGGCAAAATCTTCTCCACATAAGATTACAAAAAACAAATTCCCGCACCTTTCTATCAAGTTTAATATACTTTCATAGTTTGCTTCAGGGGCATAATCATCTTTTAAAAATTTTGCATATCGCAAATATAAAAATATTACGTTTGATAGGTATTCAGTGTTTTCATATCGGGAATTTTCCCTATCTATTATAAGTTTTAAGAATTTACACATACTTGCTCGAATTTTACATACGCATCATCTGTTGAAAATGTACTCATTTCACCGTTTAAAATCTTATTGCGAATGTTTGTTTGAAGTCCCAGTAAGGCTTCTGCTTGAATACCGTTTATATATGTCTCCAATTTTGTTCTGCGGTTATAGAATTTATACACTGCATATTTTGAAAAAATATATTTCTTTGGAACTTCATTTATTTTGGTATACACCTTTCTTTCTTTTTTCGCAGCTTCTTCTTTTGCCTTTTTCATTTCATCTTTAAATTCTGCTTCTATCTTCATTTTTATAAGATCGTCAAGACTTGCATGGCTAAGAAGCATTTCTTCAATATCATCGTCTTTACTTTTCATAAAAATCTCCCTTTCCTGCCCCTGTATTTCAGGGGTATTAAATTTTGTCATCATCTAAGTTTGAAATTGTAATAATTTTTGCCTGACGGTATTCCTCTTGATCATTGTTTGAGCTGAAACCTAAGTATTTACAGAGGCTTTCTAATGCTTTTAGCCCTGCTGAGGTATCTCGAAGTTTTTTCTTTCCTGTTGAATTACCTTCCTTATCAAGAATGTCTTCTTCTTCCAGCGAAAATTCAGCTATTTGTAAAAGTTTTTGTATTACATATCCTTTATGCACTCGAAGTGAAGATATATGCTGTTTCAATTGATCTTTGATTTCATGTATTATGGAATTGTTAGATAACAAGCCATTTACTACTACTTTTAGATCCTTCGACTTATACCCTGCTTTTTTGGCTGAAAGTTCACCGTCCAGCGACTTTATATATTCGGCTACGAACCGTTTTTGTTGTTGCGTTAATTCTTTCATATTGTTTACATTTCTTAGTAAAGTTTGTGTTTTTCAAAAAAAAATTGTATAATAATATTGCTATTTATATTTCGGCTAGTGTAAATCTTAACAGGGGGGAATGAAAACTTCCTGTTTTTTTTT
>CASGAK010000053.1 GCA_949299435.1 uncultured bacterium | reverse complement strand
TACAAAAGCAGGAAAAAAGGATCACATTTCCGAATTCAGAGTTAATTTGTATGTATATACGAATATATAAGTATAATTAAAGCTTTTAGTTACTAACATCTGGAAAAAGTTAGTGCAAGTACCACTTTTAACTCATTTGTTCCTATTAACAAAATTACTTAATTAAAATCGCAAGAAAATTAAAAATAAAACATATATAATGGATATTGATATAACTAATACTTAATATAAAATGACTCCGAAAGAATACCAAATTTATAGAGATAAAGCAATATTATTTCTAATCAATTCAATTGCCCATTTTTCAATATTCTTATTTTCATATATTACAAATTCTTGTCCTCGATATACACTTTTTAATTGACAAAAATTATCATTCAATTCAGACCAACGGTTTTTATTTGAGTGATATGTCATATTGGTATTTAGAAAGCATTTCGGAAGTTACCAAATTGATTTGTTTTCATATGGTTTTGTTAATGTTGTTTGTTATGAATATTTTAATCTTCCGCACCCCCTAATGAAACCAATTTATTTCCGATAATAAAACTCGGACATTCCACAGATGCACTATCAAATCCTTTTCTACTTAATACAATCTCCATAATAAAACCTTTTCTTTAAAATACGTTTTATTTCTTTTTGTTTGAAAGCAAATCGTAGATTTTAAAGCGAAAAAGTTTAGTAATTTAGGGATAAAATGTTAGAAAAATAAATAGTTTTTTAGCAAATAAATCAAATATTTAATTTAAGAATTCTGTCACTTATTCCAACCATTTTACCTATTAAATATGCGGAAACTATTGTACCTAAGCCTATCCCAACTATTTTATGTTTTATTATTAATCCTGACAAGCAAGTAAATATAACTAGCATAATATCAAATCTTATTCTTAAATATGAAAATGGTTTATTTAAAACCTTGCATAAAGTTTCTACTATACCATTTCCAGGATCCAATATTAAGTCTGATTTAGTCATTAGATAAACTCCTACTCCTGTTAATGAATTAGATATTAATAAGACTATAAAAGCAATAGCAAAGATTAATTTTGTATGCGGTATTATAATATCGTATATTTCAATAAATATGCTAACTAAAATAGCCATTGGTATTTGTAGGAATAATGTTATATCAAGTTTTTTTAATAAAGAACACTGTACGAGTATAAATATAATATATAATATAAAAGTTGTTAAACCTAATGACATATTTAATAATATTGAATACGCAAAAGGAACCGAACTAATTGCCGCAACACCTAGGTCTGTTCTGGTATTAAGCACTATTCCAATGGCCATAATATTCATTCCAAGTATATATAGCAATATTCTTTTTATTAAATTTTTATTCCATAATATATTCATTTTTATTTGTAATTTTATGAATATATTAATATATTTTTGAAAATTTAACATTCTTTTTTCAAGTATATATTTTTGTAATTAGTTTTTATTAATTTTCATTAGGAATATTAAAAATATAATTGCCAAACCAACAACCGCATAAATTCTAAAAGAATCTATATATGCCCATAATCTTGATTGTTGCAACAATTGATTATATAAAAGTTGCTGTCCCATTGTTATAGCTGTATCAAAATCTGTACTTTGAGCAAAATTAGCTGCATAAGTTGAAACTCTTTCAATATAAATATTATTTGTTTCTGATAAATTCTTAACCATCATAAATTGGTGTATTTGAGAGAATCTCGAAATAAAAGTTGCAACTAATGATGTTCCAACTGCTCCACCTATTGTTTTGATGAAATTTTGTAATCCGCTTGCGTTAGACATTTCTTTTGCGGGAACTGTCAAACAAGAGAAAGATACCAAAGGAATCATAGCCAATGTCATACCTATACCAAATAAAATATTTGGGATAAATATTGAAGCTTGTGAAATTTGTAAGTTTATATCACCTAACATCCAACTTCCTATTGATAATAATAAAACTCCTGAAGATGCAACAATTCGAACATCTGTTTTTTCAGGTAAAAATTTATTTAAAAATAAGCCAATCATACAGCCTATTCCACGAGGCATCATTGAAAGCCCGCTTGTAAAAGCATCATATCCCATCATTGTCTGCATAAATTGAGGAATCATTGCAAGAGAGCCAAGTAAAATAGCATTCATTACTGTTATACAGATTGTTCCCATTGTATAGTTCCAATTACTCAAAACATTAAATCTTACAAGAGTTTCTTTCCCTTTTATTTGAGAAATAATAAATCCAATTAAGCCGATTACCCAAATAACAGTTAAGCGACAAATAAATACAGAATTAAACCAGTCTTCGTCATTACCTTTATCCATCATAATTTCAAAAGCAACGGCAAACATAATTAAAAAGAGTAATCCCCACCAATCTGTTTTTACATTTTTTTGCTTTTGAGCATAAGGAGGGTCTGTAATCATTGTTTTTGCCATCGCTATAATTAAAGCTCCAATTGGAATGTTCATAAAAAATATCCAGTGCCAAGAATAATTTTCTGTAATCCAACCACCTAAAACAGGCCCAATTATAGGTGCAACAATTACAACAAGACCAAATATTGTGATTGCTGTTGTTAAATCTTTTCCCTTAAAATTTTCCATCATAATGGCTTGTGCAATAGGAATTAAAACACCTCCACCAAAACCTTGGAAAAATCGCCCTATAATCATTAAAGGCATAGATGATGATATTCCACACACAAAAGATGATATTGTAAAAATAAATACCATTAGAATAAACAAATTTTTTCTACCAAGCAATCTGCATAACCAATCTAACATTGGTATAGTTAAACAACTTGCAATCAAATAACTTGTTAAAATCCAAATAGATTCCTGATTGCTAACAGAAAAACTTCCTGCTATATGCGGTAATGCAATATTTGCAATTGTTTCGTCTAGAGAAAACATAAATGCTGCAAACATTGTAGGTATTAAAATTAACCATTTACTTATATCTTTTTGTTCATTAGTCGAATTAACCATAATAGCACCTGTTGAATTTTCAATAGGTGTTTTTTAAAATTTTATATTATAGATTTTTGTAATTTTGTTTATTTGTTTAAATAAAATATTTCCAACATCTTCTAATTCATCTCTTTCTTTTTCTGAAAATATTTCATAGGCTTCTTGAACAAGTATGTTACGTGAATTTCTATGAACTTCTTTTCCTTTTTCAGTTGGGTAGCTTTTTACTGCGATTATTTGTTTTGATTTTTTTTCTTGTTCTCTTGTGATATATTCACGATCTTCAAGAGAAGATAATATTTTACTTACATAGGTTCGTTGAATGGAAAGACTTCTTGCTAAATCACCTTGTGTAATTCCAGGATTAAAGACAATTTCTTCTAAAATAATATATTCATTGTGATTGATAGGAATATTATGTTTTTTATGAATAATTTTCATATATTCTTTTATTACTTTTGCAAATTTTTCTGCTGCATAAATAACCGATTGGTTATAGCTTATCATTTTATTTTCACCCATAATCACCTTACAATTACTTTATAATACTTTTAATCATTCTAACATAAATGTAAGATATTTAAAAATTGTATTTTATTTTTAATTATTCAAGTTTTCTTTTGAACGTCATTGAAGCTAAACTCAAAGTGATAATTGCAATAATAATTAATGGGATTAAATTATAGAATACATCTTCAAAACTCATTCCTTTTAAGAAAATTCCACGAACTAATACCATAAAAATCTTCTAATAGTCATTTAGCTGTTACAAATAATCATTTAGGGTGCTTCTTTGCAATAATAGGTCATTGGATAAGCAATTAATTTTACAATTAAAAAGAAAAAAGACGTTACTAGAATTCTTTAACCAGAAATTGCAAGTGTGTTTGATTAAAGTGATTATTAAGATAAGATAATTATTTCAGTCAAAGTTGTTGTAAAACTTTTTAAAGTATTATACAATACATTCCCAAGAAAGGAGTTTGTATTATGAAAAAGATATTTATTATAGTGGCATTGCTGTTTTTGTGTGTTAATTCTGCAAATGCACAAGTGTTTAAAGGTAAGGCATTAAATGAAATTTCAACCAAAAATCCTCAAGAGATTATAAAAGTAAAAGCATTAAAAGATTTAAATTTAGGTAATGGTGTAATTATAGAAAAGGATTCAGTGATTACCGGCAAAATGACAGATGTTGTTTCACCTGAAAAATTTCATAAAAATGCCAGTTTTACTTTTATTCCAACAGAATATACAGATAATGCCGGGGTAGTACATACAATTTCTACAGAAGTAAAGGCAACATACAGACAAAAATTAAAACCCGATTTCAAACATTCAGAAATTAGTGTAGGAATGAGTTCCGACGGAAGTGATCCGGCAAATTCAGCTTTTGTATTCTCTCCTTCTTATATTTCAAATGCGAAAAAGATTATGAAAGGTGAAAGCAAAGAAGTATGGGACGAATATCAAAACAGAAACACTCCTTGGGGAAAAGGAGAAGAAATTAATATTGAAACAAATGAAGTAATTTATTTTAATTTTCCTGATGTTGACTAAAAATATTAAAAAGTTAGTTTTAAAAAATTACACTTATAAATCCGGTCATAATTTGGCCGGATTTATGTCTTATATCTTTGATTAAAGTTACTATTTATTATTTAAAAGGTTCTTAGGTGTGTTATTAATTAATTTTTCAGTTTCATCGTCATTAAGCTGGTTTTTGATAATGTAATTGATAACAGGCATGTTATAATTTTTTTCAGTAAATTCAGGGTTATTTTGCAGAAATTTTTTAGCAAGCATAAGTTTCAATTCTTTGTCATCTCCAAGAAATTGAAAAAGTTGGAAATTGTCGTACAATCTGTTTCCTTTTTGGTCTTTAAGGTTTGCTGCTTCTTTTATAATATTTAAATCGTTTTCGGATTGAATAGCTTCTGCAAAGTCATCAGCCCAAGCAGAAGATACCGCAAGTTCTTTTAATAAATTATCAATTTCTTTTTCTAACATAATAAAAACCTTTCTACATTAAAAAGTACGGAAATAAATGGTGTAATCTTTAAGTAAAAAGGTTTTATTGTTACTTTTTTTAATATTAATAACTAAACAAGTCCTTCTTTTAATGCTTTGACAGCCGCCTGCGTTCGGTCATCTACGACGAGTTTTTGGATTATATTACAGACGTGAGCTTTTGCGGTATGTTCGCTTATGGTAAGAATTTCAGCGATTTCATTGTTAGATTTGCCATCAACGACGAGTTTTAAAACTTCATATTCTCTTTGAGTAAGATTAGCATGCTGTTCCTTGAACATAGCTCTGGACATTTGTCTTGGGGGGATTACCCCGCAGTTTTTCTCTCTTAAAATAGGTACAGCAAGCGGATCTAGCCACATAGCTCCGTCTTTTACTGTTTTTATAATCATTTTTAAAATTTCAGTGTTAATATCTTTCATAACGTAAGCACAAGCTCCCGCATGCAGAGCATCAATGACTTCATTTTCTGAAATATGTGATGTAAGTATTATAACTTTAGCTTTAGCATCAATTTCCAAAATTTTTTTAGTAGCTTCAATGCCGTTCATATCAGGAAGTCCTATATCCATTAAAGTTATATCAGGACGTACTGCTTTGTATTTTTCAACAGCTTCTTTGCCAGATTGGGCTTCTGATACTATTTCCAAGTCTTTATGCTCTTCAAAAAGAGATTTTAATCCAACCCGCATTAGCTTTTGATCTTCTACAAGCAGGATTCTTATTGTTGAATTTGTCATAATCTCCTCCAATTCTAATTGTTTTTTGGTATTATCATTAAAAAGCCTATAATTGTCTTTTAAATCAGCCGAATAAAAAAAACTTGTGTTTATATTGTCCTGAGTTAGTTTTTAAATAAAATTTGATATCATATTAGCTTTGAAATAATAATTCTTAATAAAAAATTTATTTTCTTACGGTAGAAAAAAAAATAAGTTTAAGTTAGAATGTCAAAGACAGACATAAGGGATATAAAAATGAAGTATTCAAAATATTCGGCAATAATAATCGGTAGTGGCATTTCAGGACTTTATGCCGCATTAAAAATTGAGCAGCAAACACATCTTGCTGACGGTATTTTGCTGATAACAAAGTCAGAACTTGGAGAGAGTAATTCCAAATATGCCCAAGGCGGTATGGTAGGTGTATTAAAAGAGAATAAGTCAGACTCTACAGCTTCTCACATAAGTGACACCATAAAAGCCGGAGCCGGATTAAGTGAATTAAACACCGTAAAATTTATATCTGAAAACTCAGATAAAGTAGTAAAAGATTTATTAAATTTTGGTGTTGAATTTGATAAAGATGAGCATAATAATTTTACATTTACACTGGAAGCTGCTCACAGTATAAGACGAGTACTTCATTCAGGTGGTGATGCTACAGGCAGAATGATAGAAGAAGCTCTTGTGAAAAAGGTAAGTGAAAATTCTAATATAGATATATATGAACAAACAGTTGCCGTCGAGCTTTTGGTCAACTTGGCAAATGAATGTAAAGGTGTAATAGTATTTAACGATATAACTAAAGAATATGAGGTAATCTATTCCTCAGCTGTAATTTTGGCAACAGGCGGGATAGGTCAATTATACAAATATACAACAAATCCGATAGGAGCAACCGGTGATGGTATGGCACTTGCATTCAACGCAGGTGCAGTAATGCAGGATATGGAATTTGTCCAATTCCACCCAACTGCCTTAGCTATAGACGGAGAAGAAAACAGATTTTTAATTTCAGAAGCCGTGAGAGGCGAAGGTGCAAAACTTGTGGATTCAGACGGTATAGAATTTATGTACAGATATCATGAAAAACGAGAACTTGCACCAAGAGATATCGTCACCCGTGCAAATTATAATGAAATGCTAAATAAAAAACTTGATAATGTCTATTTGAATGCGAGCTGCATTGCCCCTGAAAAATTAGCAAAACGTTTCCCGACAATTTCTAAAAAATGTATGGAAAATGGAATCGATATATCAAAAGATTTTATACCTGTAGCCCCAGCAGCACATTATATGATGGGAGGAATTAAGACAAATATAGAGGGCGAAAGCTCAATTAAAGGACTGTACGCAATAGGAGAAGCTGCTTCTACCGGTTTGCATGGTGGTAATCGTCTTGCAAGTAATTCACTTTTAGAATGTGTGGTATGTGCATATGAAGTCGCAAATTATCTGAAAACTCTAGAGCTTATACCTCCGAAACAAATAGATGTCTGCATAAAAGAAATTATAGAAAAATATTCCGATGAAATATATTTGGAAGAAATTGATGTGACGGAAATGAAAAAAGAGCTTCAAAATATTATGTGGAATGGAGCTGGTATTTTCAGAAGTGAAACAACTTTGACGGAAGCATTAGAGCAGATAGAATCACTGAGAACGGACTTTCATCGAACTGATAAATGTCTTTCAAAAGCTGAATATGAATTCAGAAATATGTTGACCGTCGCTGAAATGGTAGTAATTTCAGCACTAAAAAGAAAAGAATCCCGCGGAGCTCATTACCGTACTGATTATTTGCAAACAGATGAATTCCCAAAACACAGTTTTATGACGCGATCATCGATGTATGAAATTAAAAAATCAATGAATCATATTGATATGACAAAAGAAGTTGAATACTATCGAATAAATAATAATTGATTAAGAAGGAGAAAAATAAATTGTTAAATAAGTTTTTAATGGAAGACCATGTAAAATCTGCCTTGATAGAAGATATTGGTTATGGCGATATTACAACCGAAAATTTAGCAGAAGAAGGAGATATTCTAGAAGGCTTTTTAAATACAAGAGAAGACGGAGTGCTATGCGGTTGTGAAGTTTTCAAAACGGTATATAAAATGCTTTCAGATAAAATAGAAATTGAATTTCATTTTAAAGATGGCGATATAATAAAAAAAGGTGACAGGCTTGCAACTTTAAAAGGTCCTGCAAAAGAATTATTAATGGGGGAAAGACTTTCTTTGAATTATATTCAAAGAATGAGTGGAATTGCAACGGAAACTAAGAAATATCAAGATGCAATAGCACCTTATAAAGCAAAAATAGTTGATACTAGAAAAACAACTCCGAATTTCAGAATGTTTGAAAAATATTCAGTAAAAACAGGAGGCGGAGCTCTGCACAGATTCAACTTATCAGATTGTGCAATGATAAAGGATAACCACATTCGCTTAGCAGGATCCATTACACAGGCTGTAGAAAAATTGCGTAAAAAACTGTCCCATGCCCATAAAATAGAAGTGGAATGTGATACTCTGCCTCAGGTTGCAGAAGCTGTAAAAGTAGGAGCTGATATAATTATGTTGGATAATATGTCAATAAATGATATGAAAGAAGCAGTTAAGTTAATTAACTCAAATGCAATTATAGAGGCAAGCGGAAATGTAAAATTAGCAACGGTGAATGAAATAGCATCTACAGGCGTGGATATAATATCTTCAAGTGCAATAGTTGCTAAAGCTCCCGCACTTGATATTGCATTAGATATGTAAAGTATATGAAGTGTAGATATAACACCAAATGTTAAGCATCTTGGAAATAAAAAATCCAGATGCTTTCTTTATTTGCGGCATATTATTATAAATAAAAAGAAATAATTGTAAACTTTTTTTAAATAGCTGTCAAAAAAAAATATTCTTTGATTTAATATGAATGTACAGATACATTACTCAAAAAAATTGGTGGAACATGAAAATTAATTTACTCAACTACAACGGCTCCTATTATTCGGGGGCAAATACGGTCACAAAAGACCCGCAGGCTTTTAGAGAGCGAAATTATGCGGAAATGTGTGACAAAAAAAATACAAGAGGATATAATGTAAACTTTAGCGGCAGTCCTGCACAAGAAACGAGTGAGGCTGCCGCTAAAGTTTTAAATAAAACATTAGGTGAAAAAATCCTCTCCAGTAGAACCTTTGGAAAGCTGTTAGATTATGCGGAAGCCAATCCAATTCCGTGTAATGCATTATTTTCATTGGTATTAGCAGGAATGCTGCGACCTGCAACGATTATGGCATTGCCAGATAAAGAGGGTAAAAATAAAAAAGATAAATTAAACGCTGCAGCTCACGCAGTAGCCTCAGGAGTTATCGGTTTTATATTTTCATCAGCAATAATGAAACCATTTGATGATGCAATGAAAAAAGTAGGAGATAATCCCGCTAAATTCTTAGGTAAAGGTGCAGAAAAATATTTAGGTGATTTAAAAGCAAAAGGCTTGAAAAAAACTCCTATTTTCAGAAATGTAGAAAAATTAATGAAAATAGGTCCGGATATAATTATAGGAATACCAAGGGCAATGATTACAATAGCATTAATTCCGCCTATACTAAAATATGTATTTGGAATAGACCCTAAAAAAGATGCTAAAAAAGAACAGCCACAGGAAACTAATAATATAAATAATGTTCAGATGGTGAATGCATCTTTAAATAGTCCTGCATTTAAAGACGTTAAAGGTGGTGTTTAATTATGCAAATTTCCCTAAATACGCAAAGATATAATCAGAATTATAATCAAAATAAATTAAATCAATGTAAACCGAAGCCATCATTTGGAAATGCAGTGAAAATGACAGGTGAAGCAGGTGAAGTATTGATGCAGGCAGCTGTTTCAGATTCAAAATTTATGTTGCCTTTGTCAGAGGTTTATAATAATATAACTGACTGGCTTGCTAAAAATTTATATGGCAGATTAATGGATTCTTCAATAGTTGCAAAATTTGCGGAAAAAACAAAAGACAGTAAATACATTGCAAACCATATAATGACTTTAGGTGCAGCAACCGGTACAGGTATGTACATATATAAAACCTTAAATCTTCCTGAAGATAAAATGGACGATGATAGGAAAAAAGTACTTGCATTGAACCATGCATTGACATTCGGAGTATCAACAGCAGGTGCATACCTAGTTGACGGTTCACTGTTCAACAAATGGCGTCAAGTAACTCAGAAATATGCCGAGTTATATACAGGAAAAGATATTGGTGCAGAGTTAAAGAAAATAAATGCACAACTGTTAAAAGAAGGTAAAAATAAAATAGATTTAATCGACTACGCAAGTGATTACTTACATGACCAAAAACTTGTAAACAGACTGAAAGGTATGGACGTAGGAAAAACTCTATTGATAGTAACCTTAATTTACAGATACTTAGTTCCAGTAGCAGTTACACCAATTGCTAATAACCTTGGAGATAAATTCTTGCTCCATAAAAAAGAACAAGAAGCTAAATTGCAAAGAGCATAATTTATAAAAAAGCTCCGTTTTAAAACGGAGCTTTTTTAAATAAAATTATTGTGAAAAATTATGAATAGCTTGAAAAAAAAACGTATTTATAGTATTTTTTTTAAATAAAAACCGGGGTACAAATTAAGGGAGTTAGTGCATGAAAGAAGATGACAAATTAAATTTAGAGGCGATAGCCGAAAAGTATAATTTGTTAGATGATTCAAATGCAGCAGGTCAGCTTGCAGAGATTTCTAATTTAGAAAAAGAATACTCACAAGAAGATCTTATAAGAATTTATAACTATATATTGACAAATTCCAAATCACCTGAAGTTTTGGTGAATGTGATAGCCTTAGCAGACAGATATAGAAACCATTCTACATTGTCGATTTTGGTGGATATTTTACTTTTAAAAAATGCAGCGAATTTGGATTTAAAAGAAAAAGAGAGTTATATAAATTTACGAGTGATGTGTGCTAAAGCCATCGCTAATTATCGTGATACCTCTGCAGTAACCCCACTTTTGTATTGCTTGAATAATAAAGATGAAAATTATAAAGTCAGATTTGCCTGTGCTGATGCTTTGGGAAAAATTGGAGATAAGTATGCAGTAGCACCATTAATAGATGTCGTAAAAGATGAAGATGAAAAGTCTGTATATCTTCGTGAGTCAGCCGCTTCAGCATTAGGAATGCTAGGCGATCTTCGTGCTGTGGAGCCATTGGTAAGCATATTGGAAACAAAACAAGGTATAATAGATAAATTCACTTTTTTGAAGGAACGTGTGATAGAAGCACTGGGAAAACTTAGATTAAGTGATAACGAAAGAGTATTTAATGCATTAAAAATGACTTTGCTGGACGAGTCCCCTCAAATAAGAATAAATGCAATAGAAGCAATTATGGAAAGTGATCACCCTGAGGCTTTTGAAACAATAAAAGGTTGTCTTTTAGACGATGATGATGAAGTTAAAAAAAATGCCTTGATAGCTTTATATAATCTTGACGGACGCAGGATTTTAGATGAGGTGATAAGAGAACCCATTTACCCTGATGTATTAAAAGTTGAAGCCGTGTCATTAATTGATGAATACGAAATTAGTCCGGAAGAAGAATTTGCACAGAAATTCAAAAAGGAGCTCGATGACTAAATCAATAATTTTACTCTCAGGCGGTCTTGATTCGCTTGTAAGTTTGGGATTGACAAGAATTAGTTTTGATGTCCAATTGGCATTAACATTTGATTATGGACAAAAATCTTCAAAACAAGAGATTGAAGCCTCGGCAAGGTTGTGTGATTATTATAAATTGAAACATAGAATAATCAAATTGGATTTTTTAAAAGAAATTACACATACATCACTGTGTTCTGATGCAAAAGTCCCTACAGGAACAGAACTTACAGATAGTGTTGAAAGTGCTAAAAATGTATGGGTACCAAATAGAAACGGATTATTCCTAAACATAGCCGGAAGTTTTGCAGATAGTGAGGGCTATGATTATATAATAATTGGTGCAAATAAAGAAGAAGCAGGAACTTTTTCAGACAATAGCAAAGAGTTTATAGAAAGTATAAATAACGAGTTTAAATATTCAACCCAAAAACACCCTCAAGTAATGGCACCCTTGCTAAATTTAAATAAGAATGATATAGTTAGACAAGCCATAGAGAACTCAATGCCTTTAGAATACGTAAGGAGCTGTTATCAAGGCGGAGAGAGGCACTGCGGAGTGTGTGAATCCTGTACAAGACTAAAAAATGCTTTGTTGTATAATAATGATACAAGGTATGTAAAAGAATTATTCGAAGAATAAGAGAATTTATTATGAAATATGAATTAATAAATAAAGAAATAAAATATGAAGGTCATCAATTAGCACCGCATTGGATTTATAAAAATTTTAAAATCCAAGGAGATTCAATAGTTGCTTTTATTGGCGAATGTGAAGTGAAACTGTCAGAAATGGTTGATATTGAAGATGTCATAAACAATGAGCCGATATACAGCAAAAGCATGTTGAGCTTTATTACAGAGCAATTCAATGTTGACTTAATAGAAGGTGTATTCAGACAGCGATTGTTAATTTGTATAATAAAAGAATCATTGGAAAGTCGCGGATTAAAAGTTGAAAGATCAGGTGATGATTTATATATAGATGGCAAAAAGCTCACCGTATCAATAGCAACGAAATCCTTAACTTCAATACTTATTCATACAGGAATAAATATAAATTCAGACGGAGCTCCGGTGAGAGCTTGCGGATTAGAAAATGATTTAGGTATTTCTGATGTGAAAGAATTAGCAATTGAAATAATGGAAAAATATACAAAAGAATTAGAAGATATAATACTTGCGAGTACAAAAGTAAGAGGAGTGTGACAATGGAGGAACCGAAACAGATAGTGAATCCTGAACATATAACTTATAGAGAATATAAAAAACGACTTTCTAAAAAGCCGTTTAGAAGTTTAGTATTATTTGTCTCAGCATTTTTTATATTACTGTTGGCTTTTTTGGGAATGGCAAAAGTAATGTCTCCAGATGTAGATATAGCTATTGGAGATGAGCCAGAAGTCACTTATGAAGAGGAAGGTGTAATCCGTGGTAATGTTGATGATCGCCTGAAACAAATTCAAGATGAAGATAACGGACTTGCAGAGAAAGAAAGTCAAATGTTTTCACCAGAACTGGACGAGAAAGTTACTATCCCCGAGAAAAAGCCTCAAGAGGAGCCTTTGAAAGTCCAAGAGGAAGCCCCGATATTTCTAGAGCATAACGAGCCTCAAAAGATTATCCAGGCAGAAAAACATGTACAGCAAGCAGAACCACAAACAACAGTCCAACAACAGGATATGTCACAAAATAAAATTTCACAGGCACCAGTGCCGATACAATCTACAAAAGTTTATAAAGTATATGTAGGCAGTTATACTTCAGCAGAGCAGGCTGAAGTTGCAAAGGGTATAATTTCAGAATCAAATGCTGGCGTAAGTACCTTTGTTAAAAACTTAAACGGCACTTATACACTCCAAGCAGGCTCATACAGCTCAGCTGAAAAAGCACAATCTGCAGCGAATGATTTGTTGAAAAATAATTTTCCAGCACGAGTTGTTGCTGAATAGATTTTGCCTTAAAGATTTTCTTTGTGATAAAATATTTATGAGAAGTTGTTACTTGTCAGCAAAATAGCGATAATAATAATAAAAACAGTCGATATATAAGGAGAAACCATGGAAAGTTTAAGAGATAAGTATGAAGTTGTCATAGGATTGGAAGTCCATGCACAATTGAAAACAAAGTCAAAAATATTTGCCCCGGACGGAACGGAATTCGGTAAAGAACCTAATTCTGAAACAAGTCCTATTACACTAGGAATGCCGGGTGTGTTGCCAGTATTAAACAAAGAAGTTGTGAATATGGGAATTTTGACCGGACTTGCTCTTAACTGTGAAATCCCAGAACGCTGTAAGTTTGACAGAAAACAGTATTTTTATCCTGATTTGCCAAAAGGATATCAAATATCACAATATGATGAGCCGATTTGTGTGAATGGTCATATTGATATAAAAGGTAAAAGAATAGGAATTACCCGTGCTCACTTGGAAGAAGATGCAGGAAAATTAGTACACGCAGGTGCTGCAGGACTTGCGGGCTCCAGCTATTCTTTGGTTGACTTAAACAGAGCGGGAACTCCTTTATTGGAAATAGTATCAGAGCCTGATATGAGAAGTGCTGAAGAAGCAAGAATGTATATGGAAGAATTGCGTAATATTGTTCGCTATATCGGTGTATGCGACGGAAACTTGGAAGAAGGCTCAATGAGATGTGACGCTAATATTTCAATTATGCCTAAAGGCTCAAAAGTATTCGGCACACGTGCAGAAATTAAAAACGTAAACAGTTTTTCAGCATTGCAAAGAGCTATAGAATATGAAATTGACAGACAAATAGAAATAGTAGAAGAAGGCGGAGAAGTTGTACAAGAAACAAGACTTTGGGACGACAACGCAAGAGAAACAAAATCTATGAGAGGAAAAGAAGATGCTCATGATTACAGATATTTCCCTGAGCCTGACTTGATGCCTTTGCAAATATCACGTGAATGGGTACAAGAAATAAAAGACAGAATGCCTGAATTACCTGAGGCAAAACGCCAAAGATATATGGGTCTAGGTCTTAGTGAGTACGACGCTTCTGTAATAGTTGAGCAAATGGGACTTGCACTATTTTTTGATGAAGTCTTAAAATTAGGTGTTACTCCTAAAATCGCAGTAAACTTTATAATGGGAGAAATTGCTGCATATTTGAAAGAAGAACATATTGAAATTGCAGATACCAAACTTACTCCTGAAAACCTTGCTGAGTTAATTTCATTGATTGAAAAGAATACAATTTCAAATAATATCGGTAAACAAATAATAATTGATATGATGAAAACCGGTGAAAAGGCATCATCAATTGTTGAAGAACGCGGTCTAAGCCAAATTACAGATGAAAGTGCTATTAAAAAAATTGTACAAAAAGTAGTTGAAGCTAATCCTCAACAAGTTGAAGCATATAAAGGCGGAAAAACTCAATTACTTGGATTCTTTGTCGGACAAGTTATGAAAGAAACAAAAGGTCGAGCAAATCCTAAGGCTGTAAATGATTTGTTGAAAGAAATTCTTGGGTAATAAGGTTAATTCATAATGCTTTTTAAAGAAGAAAAAAAATCTAGTATGGAAGAAGAAATTTTTGAGCAGGGGAACGTGCTTGAAAATCTTCTTTCTGTGCATGTTTCAGATGATGATAATATAAAATTTGAAGTCCCTGCTGATATAAAAAAATTCGTTTTGGTTGCGAGCGGCTCTTCTTATCATTGTGCCAGATATACCGCAGATTTGTTTGGAAATATTGCGGATATTGAGGCACGTGCTATTTATTCAAGTGAATTTTTGCTTAAATCAGTAGTGCCTCACGGAAATGAAATTTTATATGTTTTCATAACGCAATCAGGAGAGACTTCTGATACTAATAAAGCATTAAATAAAGCAAAAGAATATGGCATGAGAACGCTTTGCATTACCAATAAGAAAGACTCGACAATTTGGAATGCTTCTGATTATAAAATTGACTGTTGTGCCGGAGAGGAAAAAAGTATAGCTGCGACAAAGTCATTAACAGCTCAAATGCTTTGCTGCACTTTGCTTGTCCTAAAATATGCACTACGAAAAGGGATTGATATTTCAGAAAATTTAGCTCAATTAAAACTTTTACCGCAATATATAAATGCGGCTTATGCTCAGCAGGATAAAATTAAAGATGTCGCTAAATGTCTTTCTGAATACAAAAATTTAGTAACCACAGCTGATGGAATATCTTACGCGATAGCAAAAGAGGCTTCTTTGAAAATTAAAGAAACATCTTATATAAATGTATATTCAAGTATTTTAGGTGAATTTATGCATGGACATGTCGCGGTTATGAATAATAAAATTGCACAAATCCACATAAATGTTGAAGATTTAAGTTATACTGCGATAAAAAATTTAAATAAAATAAAAGAGGATTACAATACAATTCTTTGTATTATAGGTAATTCCAACGAAAAAGTCAGTGCAGATTTTAATATAAATATAACTTGTGAAAGTCCTATCGTAAAATCTTTTGCTCTAGTCGTTGTAATCCAGTTGTTAGCTTTGGAAATCGCGAAAAAATTAAAACGTAATGTAGACAAGCCTCATGGGCTAAATAAAGTTGTAAAATAGATTACAATTTTCCTAAACTTTTCAGGAATTTATAAGTTATAATCGTTGTATCTTTGTCTTTTTTTAGTTTATCAATAATATTTTCCAGAATTTTATCGTAATCGTTTAGATGAGAAAACTGAAAGAGTTCTGCGACTTCGACATCCAATACTTTACCTAATTTTACTATATTTTCAGGCTTAGGAAACGAAAGTCCGTTTTCTATTCTTGAATAATTTTCGGGCTTAATATCAATAAGCTCTGCTACAGTCTCTTGAGTGAGCATTTTTGCTATGCGTAGTTCTCTTAGTTTTTTGCCGAATTTTTTTTTAAGATCCATAATAAAATTTAACCTTTTTTCTTTTAATTTTAAAAGAATGTGACACATCATAAAATTGATGTATTGCATTGATAAACATGATGTAATACAATATAAATAGATGGATAAGTTGATGTAAGAAAGGAAGTATAATGAAACGAGCATTTACAATGGCAGAGGTACTGATTACTTTAGGAGTAATTGGAATAATAGCGGCTTTGACAATTCCTCAATTGATAAAGAATTATCAGGCAAAAGTACTGGAAACCGCTTTCAAAAAATCCTATTCCAATTTATCAAAGGCTTATCTTATGACGCAAAATGAATTAGGAATAACAAATTTAAAGCAAGTTTTTACAATTTACGATGCGGTAAATAAAAAATATCCTTTTGCAGATGATTTTAAAAGGGTATTTTATAAAAATTTAGGAGTTGTGAATATTGCTGATAATTATATAATTACAAATTACAGTAACAGTAAAACTTTTTATACCGGTTGTAAAGCTGATAGCACTGATAATACAGTAATGACAGGTTGTCCAAGACCGCTTCGTATTTTACCTGATGGCTCAAGTGTAGGATTTGTAATAAATTCAGGTAGAATATTTTTAGAAGTTGATACAAACGGACCTTATCAAAAGCCTAACAGATATGGCTTTGATGTTTTTACATTTGAAGTAGATAGTCAAGATTCTGTAAAACCGGTAAATATGTCGAAACTATATACAGATGATGAATTGGAAGATCAACGCTGGCCGGAAGTTGCAGGATATCCTTGTTCAATTCACTCAAATCAACAAGCAAATGGTGTAGGTTGTTCATATTATGCAATGAATGATATAAATCCCGATAATGAAAAAAAGAGGTATTGGAAAAATTTACCCGAATAAAAAAGAACGGCTTTTTATAAGCCGTTCTTTTTTATTTAATTTATTTATTAAAACTGATTTAAAAATCTTTCATCATTATTAAAGAATAATCTGATATCATCAATTGCATATTTAAGCATAGCGAGTCTTTCGACACCCATACCGAATGCGAAACCTGAATATACATCAGGGTCAATGCCTACATTTTTCAATACATTCGGGTCCACCATACCTGCACCTAAAATTTCTAACCAGCCTGTACCTGAGCAGGTTCTGCAGCCTTTGCCTTCGCACATAATACATTGTACATCAATTTCAGCAGAAGGCTCCGTGAACGGGAAAAAACTGTTTCTAAATCTTGTCGGTCTGCTTGCACCGAAATATATTCTTATAAATTCGTTCAAAATTCCTTTTAAGTCACCGAAAGTTACGTCTTTATCTACGTATAATCCTTCAATTTGGTGGAAAAAGTTATTTTTACGAGCGTTGATATTTTCGTTTCTGTAAACTCGGCCTGGGGCAATAATTCTGATAGGAGGGTTTTTACCTTCCATCGCGTGAATTTGAGCTCCAGAAGTTTGGCTTCTCAAAATAACGTTTGATGCGTGTTTTACATAGAACGTATCCTGCATATCGCGTGCGGGGTGATCTTTGGGAACATTCAATGCATCAAAGTTATAATATTCAGTTTCCACCTCAGGTGATTGACTGTCTGATACCACTGAAAATCCTAAACTTTGGAAAATTGATACTATTTCATTTGTTGTTGTCGTCAAAGGGTGTGCTTTACCCATTCTCGTAAATTTCCCAGGTAGTGTAATATCAATTTTCTCTTTTAAAAGTTTTGCATCAAGCTCTTTTTTGTAAAACTCATCATATTTTACTTTTATTGATTTTTCAAGTTTTTGCGTAATCTCATTTGCTAATGAGCCTACAATTCTTTTATCTTCATCAGAAAGGTTTTTTAAATTTTTCTTAATTTCGTTAAATTCACCTTTACGACTCAGGTATTTGTTTTTAACTTCTTCCAAATCATTTATTGATACTGATTTTTCGATATCAGCATTTGCATTAGCATAAATTTTTTCCAGTTGTTCTTTCATATCCGCCTCTTATTGTACAATTTCATTATGTCTTTTTTCGTAACCTATAGTTGTCAT
>CASGAK010000052.1 GCA_949299435.1 uncultured bacterium | reverse complement strand
TCAAAGAAACGTGATTCTAAGATTTGACGTCCGCCTGCTGCTGATGCAGGATCACCAGGTCTTAATTTTTTGTATAATTCAATTAATGCTTCATCTGTAGTTTCTGTTGGGTCTTTTTCTAATGTTTTCTTCAAAAATTCGAAGTGTGTAAACTTAGATTCCATTTCAGAAACTGTTATACCCATAGCTTTCAACAATGTTGTAGCTAAGATTTTTCTATTCTTATCGATTTTAACGTAAATCAAGTCGTTAGAATCTGTTTCAATTTTCAACCAAGCACCACGGTTTGGTATCATTGTTGCATTGTATAAACGTTTTCCTGCCGGTGAAATTTCACGTTTGAAATATACACCAGGTGATCTTACAATTTGAGATACGATTACACGTTCTGCACCGTTCACAATGAATGTACCTTTGTCAGTCATTGTCGGAATATCACCGATATATACTTCCTGTTCTTTGATTTCACCGCTATCACGGTTTACTAATCTGATCATAACGCGCAATTGTTTTGCATAAGTCGCGTCATGTATTCTTGCTTCTTCTACTGTATACTTTGCGTTATCAAAAGTATAGTTTGGTAAGAAATGCAATTCCAATCTACCTGTATAGTCCTTAATTGGAGAGAATGAAAGTAATTCTTCCTTTAAGCCCTCTTTCAAAAACCATTCAAACGATTTTTTTTGCACTTCAATAAGATCCGGTAAATCATCCAAACGAGTATGTGGTATACCCATTGGTGTTACTCTTTTTGCATATTTTGTCTTAGACATCAATTCACCTCATTAATAATGGTGTACGTACTACAAAAATAAATTTTAACTATCTAACTTAAGGCTGTAAACCTTTTACCTGTCTGCTTTTGAGACTGATAAATCTTTATATGAAATTCGGGGAATTTTATTTGGGCACAATTCTCCCGACTTTAATTTTTCATGTTACTTTATCGTAATACATCAATTTTTTTAGTCAAGAAATTTTGACTGGTTTTTAAAATCCATCTTAAATTTTCTTTACATTATGTTATAAAAATCATTTATTTGGGCATGAAACTTTCTTATCAATAGTATTTTGCAATTATTTATGCTTTTTTCATACATTTTTAGTTAAATTGGCTGAAAGTTGCACATAATGAAAGTTTCTGCTATATTATTTCTAGAGGTCTGAGTATGAAAAAAACATTCTTTTTATTTGCATTTATTTCACTATGTATATTAATAAATCTAAGTAATATTTCTGTTGCAAATAACAGGAATTGGGCTGAGCTTACGCAGGCAGAAAGATATGAATATATTGATTCCAGTATTGAAGATATTAAAATTATTGACGATATAAGAATTGATAATATTAATGAAATTTTGCGTCAAGATTTTCAAATTACTTCATCTAAAGACCCTAACTACCGAATGCACAAGTCTGAAAAAACGATACTGCCAGGAGTGGGTGTTAAACTTCAGCAAAAAGGGTATTCAATTGCTACAGCCTATGCTTTTACCACTGGAGAAAACCAACGAGTTCCTATTCTTAACGGATATTCATTGGTGAAAGGCAATGTAGAAGTATTTTTTACTCAAAACGGATCATTAAAAAAAATTAAAATAAAATCTACCCAATCTTCTTATGGAACTTATATTGTACAAGAGTTTGATAAGTCAAAAAAGTTATTAAGTACTATATATTATGACTTTCCTTATGAAATTCATTTTGACGAAAAATGGAATGTTACTATGGTTAAATACCATGGAAAAGCCTATACTGTTAAAGGAAAAATTATAAAAGAATCCAGATAATTTATAAAAAGAGGTATTATATGAAAAAAAGATTTTTAGCAATTATTTTTACATTATGTATTTTATTAAACACATCAACTGCAGCATTTGCAATTACAAAAAACTGGCAAAAATTATCTCAACAAGAACGAAATGATTATATTGGAAAATGCTTTAAAGATATAAAAAAAGTACCGGCTTTAGATGATGATACTCTTTATGAAACTTTTGAAATAAAAACCAATAGAGATCCTAACTATAAAGAGCACAGAAAAGGGAAAACTTCTCTTGACGGGGTAGAAGCTAGAATTTCACATTCTAATTATATGTTGCCTGGGTATTATCATGTCGGAGAAAAAGCACCTACAATACTTGTTAAATCAGGATATATCCTGAGCACACCTGATATTCAAGTAGAATGTAATAAAGGTGGCATAATCCAACATATTATAACAAAAAAGCAATTAAATCAGGATATATATATTGAAAAACATTATGATAAAAAACAAAATCTATTGTATACGAAACATTTTGATAATGATAGAACTGTCTATTTTGATTCAAATGACAAATTCCAAAAAATCGAACAAAAAGGCGGAGTTTATGATATAAAAGGTAACAAAATAAAAAATTAAAATTTTTGGAGAAAATTGAATGAAAAAATTCTTGATTTCGTTAATTATGATATTTACGGTATTTAGCTACTCTGCATTTGCACAAAATGAGAATGAAAGTATTCTTTTGCAGGGTGAGGCAGAATTTAATTGGCTTGATATGTCACAAATAGAACGTGATACTATTATACAAAATTATAAAAATATCATTTTTGATGAAGATACCGTATATAAATACAAACGTAAAGAATTTAAAAACACATATAAAGACTTTGTAAAAGACAAAGATTTGGAATATCACTACTTTGAAGCGAAAGAGGGGATTACTGAGACAAGTGAATACAAACTGAGTGCATTTTTTAAAGGAAAAATTTTAATCAGTTATGCAATTCAATATAAGAAAAATCCTCGTACAGTATATTATTATGATGCCCTTGGTCATTTAAAATATGTAGATATGCTCTCTGAAAATTATCCGAATTTTCCTTACTGGTCAAAGCAATACAAAATTAACGGAGAAATGATAAGTGCCATTTATTTTGTATCACATGATATGCAGTATATGTATAAGCCTGACGGAGAATTTCTAGGAGTTTGGTTTATGGACAAACGCTACGACAGAAATGCTAAACAAGATTTAACAAGGACTAACTGGTAATATATGAAAAATTTACTGATTATTTTATTCTGTACAATTTTTACATTCGGGATATTTACAAAAACATACGCAGGTACACGTGTCCAAAAGGATTACCGTTTTACAACCCAGCAGGACAGAAACAAAAGAATTGAAGTCTATCATGAATATCTAGAAAGAACAGGTATTTTTGATGAGTCACATTATAAAAATAAAACTGATTTCAAAAAATTCAAAAAAGATCCCAATTCCAGTGCAAATTTAAAGAATATTAAACATGGAACCCCGCTTCCCACATCTGGTTATACAGTCAAAGGAAATTATTATAAAACCGCAGATAAAATTCTTGAGAACTATTCTGTAATTTATGATAATGATCCTTATACTGAATATGTATATAACAATTTCGGACAACTCTATCAGGTAATAATGCTGACAGGAGATACGAATGTTCTTCCATATTATAAAGCTGTGTACGCCTTTAACGGCTATCTTCAAAAAGTCCACTTTTTTGCCATTGACGGCTATGAATATATCTTTCTTGCAAATGGCGACTTACAAGGGGTAGTAGTTGATGATAAACTCTATAATAAAGCAGGTATCCCTTATAAAGTTTGGGTAAAATAGATTAAAAATTATTAAAAAGTACTTTTTGATTCTTCTCCCATTTCAAAATTACAAAAGCCAAAAAACATTTTCTTATATCAAATTACAATTTTCGTTACGTCAAATAATATAAATACGTTTTGATTTTTTAGTTACTTCCAAGGGTAATCTCCTCTTATTTCCCAACCATCTTCCATTAATCTTTTAGCACAACAATATCCTGTACCATTTATACTGCAATCACTATATATTGTAGCTTCTAAAGAATTATAACAATTTGGCATTATTACATTATTTTTTGTTGGAACAAAAAGGAATACATCTATCCCATATTGGTTAGGATTTTTAGGTCCATTAATATCTATCCAAAAAGCTTCCAAACTATTATCAGCTTCACCTGACGCTATTGAAATAGAATATAATATTCCATCTGATGTTAAAAAAGGCACTCGAAAATCTTTATGACTAAACAGAGCCGGCTGCTTTTGATTATCGGAACCTAACCAAGGTGTGTTTGATTTATAACCACATTCTTGATAAGTATCGCAAATTGTAGTTATCTGAAAATAAGGATACCAATATAATTTGTAATATGCATCTAGTCCTATATCAACACCTTTAGACCAATATTGATATTCACCGTTATCAATTTGTGAGCGTTTAAAGGCTTGATTCAATATCGTATATGCTTTTTGCAGTTTTGCAACAGTTTCTTTTTTCTTATAACCTTCTATAACACCTGGAATAGTTAAAGCCGCGACTATTCCGATTACGCCTAACGTT
>CASGAK010000051.1 GCA_949299435.1 uncultured bacterium | reverse complement strand
AGCGGTAAACGTAGCTCATCATTTTGACCATACAATAGCTACATTACCTATAATTGCGATATTTATGCCGCTATTAGCCGGGCTTGGGGGTAACATCGGAACTCAAAGTATTACTCTTATGGTACGCGGACTATCTACAGGACAAGTCACTTTAAGCTCAGCATTCCACCATATTCTAAGAGAAATGTTTGTAGGATTAATCATAGGAAGTATCTTCGGAATGCTTGTCACCATGGTAACCTGGGGCTGGCAGCATAATATTGAGCTGGGCATTGTAGTGGGGATTGCAATGACAATCAATATGACGATGGCAACAATTATTGGGACATTTACACCTTTTGCCCTAAAATCCATTAACATAGATCCTGCTGTCGCATCAGGGCCTGTAATTGCAACTACAATTGATGTAGTCGGACTTATTGTATATTTTTCATTAGTATCGACATTCCTGCTGAAAGTTATATAACAAAATCATTAAATTACTGTATATGCAAATAATAAATATATAATATCATATTAATTATAGAGAAAAACAAGGAAAGATTATGAAAACAGATACACCCAAAGGACCGAGAAGAAGTCAAAACAATCAAGACGAGAGATATATCAGACAAGCAAAATTAAGGAAACAAGAGAGCTCAAAGTTTTTAAGAATTGTTATGGTATTAACTATATTAATTATAGGTGGAGCATTGAGCTTTTTTATACTTGCGGATAATCAAGAATTTTTAGAAGAAAATTTAGGAAAAGACAATTTAATTACAAAATTATTTGTAAACTTATCAAAAGACAACGACACAAAGCACAAAGCCGACTTTTCATTTCCGTTCGGAGCTAAACGAAGAAATATTTTACTTTTAGGAGTAGATTCCAATGGAGAAGGTACTGATCCTTGGGAAGGCACAAGAACAGATACAATTATTTTAATGAATGTAGATCCTAGAACTAAATCACTAAATGCAATTTCTATTCCACGAGACAGTAAGGTATATTTGCCTGATGATCATGGAATTCAAAAAATTAATGCAGCACATGCTATCGGCGGTATTGGAATGACTATCAAGACAATCGAAGATACTTTAGGTGTCAAAATAGATCGATACATAATGGTTCATGACAGAGCAGTTGAAGAAATTGTCGATGCCCTTGGCGGTGTAGATATTTATGTCGAAAAAAACATGCATTACAACGATTATTCAGGAAAATTATTTATAAATTTAACAAAAGGCAACAACCATCTTAGTGGAAAAGAAGTAGTAGGATATTTAAGATTCAGACACGACCCTATGGGTGATATAGGCAGAACGCAACGTCAACAATGGTTCCTTCGCGGTATGATGGAGGCACTGAAAAAGCCCGAAACTATAACAAAACTTCCTGAAATTATAAACGTAGCTAATAAGTATATAAAAACAAATATGTCATTCTATGAGCTTTCTCAGTATGCAGGACTTGCAAAGCATCTTGATATGGACAAAATAGAAATAGCAATGCTTCCAGGTGCTCCAAATAAAAAAGGTTATATCAGCTATTGGATTTTAGATCCCGAAAAGACTCAAGAAGTAGTTAACAGACTAATTTACAGAGAAAAAGTAAACCCCGAGGATATGTCCCAAATTAATGCCGGAATAATGTATTCAGTAGGTAACGAAGAAGAAGCAAATCTTGTTAAAGAACAGCTGACAACATTAGGAATAAATGTAATTTGTACAGGACATGTAAATAAAACTCATACACAGTTTGTAGCTCATTCTAATAAAATTACAAACGAATATTTCAACTGGTTAAAGAAAAAGACACCATCAATTATAGGATACCAGTTTGTCTATGAACCAGTAAATAATTTTTGCAACGGATCAGACTTCACTGTAATAATTGCCGGAAAATAGACAACAATAAAAAAAATATGATATTATGTTACTTAATAAAAAAGAAGAGAGGTATTATTTAAATGGATACACTTGTAAACGGGAAGCAATTTACTGATACGCTAGGAGGTGCAGGAATGTCAACTGGAACAATGAGTCTTATTGTAATAGGTGTTATTTTACTTATTATAATAATTCTGTACAATTCACTTGTTTCAAAAAGGAATAAAGTTAAAGAGGCTTTTGCAAGTATTGATGTACAATTAAAAAAACGTTATGATTTAATTCCAAATATTTTAACAATTGCAAACAAGTTTATGGAACATGAAAGAAATTTATTAGAAAACATTACAGCATTAAGAACTCAAGCATTGCAATTGGATTCAAATATTGGAAATATTGAAAATAAATTAAAATTAGACAGTGAAATTCAGCGACAAATGGGGCAATTAATGGTAAATGTGGAGAATTACCCACAATTAAAATCTGACCAAACAATGGTTCAATCAATGCAGACATATAACGAAGTTGAAGAACATATTGCGGCAGCTAGAAGATTTTATAATGCTGCAGTTCTTGATTTAAACAATGCAATAGAACTTTTTCCAAGTTCAATTGTCGCTACATTTTTCAATTTTAAACAAATGCCATTTTTCAAAATTGAAGATGAAAAAGAGCGTCAGGCAGTTAATGCTCAAGAATTTTTTAAATAAATCTGAAAAAGAGCCGCTTGATAAAAAGCGGCTCTTTTAATATTATAGAAATAAGAAAACAAGTGCTTGTAGCTCAGTTGGATAGAGCGTTTCCCTCCGAAGGAAAAGGTCGTGCGTTCAAATCGCATCAGGCACGTTTTTTTTATGTGGACTTTTTCCATCTGTTCAACTTGATTTCTTCTCTTTTTTCAGCTTTTGTAAAAACGTCTTTGGAATCTTTTATGAAATGAATTGCTTTTTTTGAATTATTGAAAGATTTTTTTTTCCAAAGTCCGCTCACATCTACATCAATCAATCCTGATGATAACTTATAATAAGTCATTGCTATTTCTGATATATAACTTTTATCAACTTTACGCTGTCTGCTAAGATTAATAAGTTTATTAAAATGTTTTTGAATAGAACTGAGCATTTGCGGGTTTTCACTAACTTGCTGAGATAAATCATCATGGTGCCTTTTATGATTATCCATAGCACATTCTAAAATAAGGTTTGAGTATTCAGTCTTTCCACCGCAATTTTCCGGACGAATATGCTCAATAGTTGCTTCCGACCCGCTTAATAATCTCATTGCTATAGATTTATGATTATATTTTGATTTGGAATATTTTACAATAAAGGCTTCAATTGAATTATAAGAAGTAGGTAAATTATAAGCACAATTTAACATTTTTTGTTTTACATTAGCTAAAGCGTCTTCTTGAATTGCGGAATCCGACATTGATATTTTTTTGAAAAATTCCTCCAATTCCAAAATAAATTTTTTTCGACCAAACGAAGTCTTCTTATCATTACTTTTGATTAATATTTTTTTATAAGCCTGGTCAATAATTTTCAAAAAGTTATTAAACTCACCCTCAGGTAAATTATCACGAGCAATAAGAGAAATTTCTGATAATATTGATGTTTGCTTTAACACTAAAGCCTTTTCGGCTGTTGGCAATTTTTTATTTAAAATATCATAAAAATCCATATTTGGGTGTTTTTTATTAACCCCGACAATCATATTGAATATTTGTCTTTCAACAGGGTGCATATAATTCTGAAAATGCTGAAGTAAATTTATAGAATCTTGCGGAACATCTGTAATCACAGAAGATATTTTATCAAATAATTTAGGGTGCATCATTAAAAACCCGCAGCAAGGGCAAGGCAAATTATATTTTGCATATTCTAAAATTTCTCTTTTAGGTAAATCAGCAGGAGATATCAATCCTAATTTTGCCTCCTCATAGGGAGATTTATATTTTATTTTAAAAGGTAATTTTTTTTTACCCGTAATTAATTTACCGCAAAAAAATGTACCATCATTATTTGAGGCAGAATTTATTTGGTAATTTAACTGGGGAATACGCATTTTAATATATCCGAAATATTCTAACTTACAAAGTACTACCTATAAAATATACAAAAAAAGCATAAAATAATAGTTATACACACATAAATTTAACATTTTTAATAATTCAGATAAAAAACGACTGGATTTAGTGATAAGTATGTGCTAAAATCAAAATGCGAACATGGTACACAGGGCCTCGTAGCTCAGTAGGATAGAGCAGTGGTTTCCTAAACCAAAGATCGCGCGTTCGAATCGCGCCGGGGCCAAATTGTATTACATTTACCTGAGAATAATTATGGATAAAATAAAAAAAATTAACACAAAAATTAACTTAATTCGTCATGAGCTTGAGCTTGGAGCTGATTTAAATAAAAATTTAATAAATATGATTATGCAAGCAAATCGAAGTACAAAATCAAAGAAATATGTACATCATGGCTTAAAAAACAATCACTGCTAACATTGCAAAAATTATAAGGGGCACGTTGTAATGCAAAAAAGTAGGAATACAACTGTCTTTGATATGACTATGCTGCCCGTCCGCGTTAAGGCCAGCTGTAGGACCGAGAGTAGTACTTGAAGCAGGTGATCCTGCATCACCTAAAGCAGCCGCAGCAGCAAATACTGAAATAGCTTCCATAGGATTAAATCCCAATTTCAAGAACACAGGCACGAATAAAACAGCTAAAATAGGAATTGTACCAAAAGAAGTACCTATTCCGATGGTAATAAAAAGTCCTATAATCAGCATTAAAAAAGCAGCTAATAATTTCGAGCCCATCATAAGCGGAATAAAACCGTTTACTAAAGCCTCTATTCCACCAGTTGCCTTTAGAACTCCGGCAAATCCCGCAGCTACAAGCATAACAAAAGCAACATACCCCATTAATCCTATACCTTCATTAATTAAAGAATCCATTTTTTCAGGATCAATAGCTTTTGTCCCGAAAATTATTGTAAGCCCGATTAAAGCACCTAACGGCAAGGATTTTGTCCACAACTGCACCCCAAGAGTAGCAACTGCAGCAAGTAAAGTTATATAATGACTCCCCGTGAATCTTAAAGACCGTCTTCTTTCTTCTCTAAAAGGTATGTTTTCATATTCTCTTGGTTTTCTATAAGATACGAATATGGCAAATAACAACCCAAAAAGAAGTCCTACCCCCAAAATCCAAACAGATTTCCATACATCATTCACTGAAACATTAAAACCATTCAAAGTCATATTATCAGCTAACAATCTTTGAAATATCAGCCCGAAACCTGCTGGAAATACAATATATGGAGTCACGAGTCCAAATACTAAAGCACAAGCGACTGCACGTCTATCCAATTTTAATTTATTCATCACATGGATCAACGGAGGAATAATAACCGGAATAAAGGCAATATGTACAGGAATTAAATTCTGAGAAGCACATGCAAGCAAAGTCAAAATCAGCAGAAGCATAAATTTGTTATTTTTTATAAGCAGAATAATTCTCTTAGCCAATACATCAGCAAGTCCGGTATGAGCCATAGCAGCAGCGAAAGTTCCTAAAAGGATATAACTTAGAGCCGTTTCACTGTTTTGCCCCATACCTGATATGAATACATTCATAATTTGTCCGGCATGCATACCTGCAACTTTTCCTGCGACAATAGCCGATACTAAAAGTGCCAAAAGTACGTTAACTCTTTTCAAGCATAAAACACAAAGCAGTATTACAGCTATAATTATCGGATTTAGAAATATTTCCATGAGTTTACTTTCTTCAATTATTTCAACCCAATTAATTCCTTAGTTGGTTTTCTGCCGCAAGATTTATCCTCATCGCAAAAACCTAACCTTTCGCATTTCGGCACCAAATAAGGTTTTAACCATGGCTCCACTTTTAAAAGTTCTTCGCACATTTTTTTGACAAGTGTACGAATTTCATATTGTGCTCTTGTACAAAGTCTTAAATTTGCAAGGTGAATCATTTCTCTAAGATTCAGACTTGCAACCATAGAACTTGCAGCTGCATTAGGCAAAACGAACCTTGCATCTTCTGCAGGAATACCGGCATCTACAAATTCTTGGTACTGCTCAGAAATTTTTCCCATAAAACTGATAAATTTTTCTTTTAACTCAGGATTTTTTTCTATTGTCGGGGGAATTATATAATCAAATTGACCTTTTTCTTTAACATATCTTTGAGATTTTTGAGAAAAAGACATATGTCTGTGCCTTACAAGTTGGTGAGTGCAGGCTCTCGATATATTTGATATCGCAAAACTTACCTGAATATGCTCAATTGTAGAATAGTGCCCTGAAGAAATAACTCTTTCTATAAGTTTCAGCATTTTTTCTTTATCATCAGTGCTGTTATAAATATTAATCGGATAATCCGCACTATAGCAGGTACGACAAGCTGTATAGACGGTTTTTAACATATTTTCGGGCTTAGATATCAAATTTACTATCGGCTCATTTATTTCTTGCATAAAAATCCCTCCCATTTATTACACAAAATAATACCACACCTGATGTGAAGTGTGGTATTATTTGAAAAATTTGTTACATAATCAAAGTTATGATTTTTTACCGTAACGTTTGTTAAATCTTTCAACACGACCTTCTGAGTCAAGAATTTTTTGTTGACCAGTGTAGAACGGGTGGCAGTGATTACAAATTTCAACTGTGATATTGTCTACAACTGAAGCTGTTTCAATTTCGTTACCGCAAACGCATTTGATTGTTGTTTTCTTATAATCCGGATGTATTCCTTGTTTCATTTTCTAACCTCTTTCTGATTTTCAAGATTCCAAACTTGATAATTTAATTTCGACTACATACAATATTATAATGCAAAATAAAAATAAGCAAGCATTTTTTAATAAATATTTACCCAAATTACAGCGGATTTTAAATTTCATGCATATATATGAGAAAAAACGCTAACTGCAATATAAAAGGTTGATGTTATTTTAAACGATATTTGAAATAATAAAAATACACACAAAAGGTTGGTACACATTTTATAGGTAAATCAAATTTATGAATCTGCATGAGCAATGTTTATTAAGATATTTACAAAACCCAGATGAATTAGCATATGCTACCGAAATATTAAAACTGAACAATTTCATTTTAGAAAAACAATTTTTGGTAAAAAATTTTGTTGCCAAATCTTCACACATCAATTATACTGAAAATGTCAAATGACATTAATTT
>CASGAK010000050.1 GCA_949299435.1 uncultured bacterium | reverse complement strand
TTATCATCACTTGCACCGATTTCGATATCGTGTCTTACCGGTTTTTTCTTTTCTAAAAGCCATAGTCCTTGGTTTTTATACTTTGTGCCGTCAGTGTTTGGTGTAAATTTTAATGCAATGTTTGGAGCACAGAGGACATTTTCTCTTTGATTTGTGATAATTGAAACATTAGCTGTCATTCCGGGTTTAAGTTTTAAATCCTCGTTGTTGACATCTACAATTACGGAGTATGTGACAACGTTACTTGTATTTGTAGATGCTAGTCTTACTTGGGTTACTTTACCTTTGAAAAGACTGTCTGCATAACCGTCAAGAGTGTAGGTTACATCTTGACCTTCTTTAACTTTTCCGATATCAGCTTCTGAAACATTTACTTCTATTTGCATTTGAGTTAAATCTTGGGCTATTGTGAAAAGTTCAGGAGCTTGGAAACTGGCTGCTACAGGTTGTCCTAAGTCTATATCACGTGAAATGACAGTACCGTCTACTGGTGCTATTATTTTTGTATAGCCAAGGTTTGTCATTGCTGTTTTTAAAGATGCCTGATATTGTGCAATTTGTGCTTTTGCTGCATTAATTTGAGCTAAATCTGATTTGTATGTACTTTCAGCTTGATCAAGTTCACTTTTTGCTACAAAGTTTTTAGAATATAAATTTTTATATCGTTGATACATTTTTTGATCATATTCAGTTGTTGCTTGAAGTTTTGCAAGATTTGCCTGAGCATTAGCTATTTGAGCTTCATTTTGCTGTACTGTTGCTTCAAAGTTTGCAGGGTCAATTTGTGCCATTAGTTGACCTTTTTTAACTTCGGAGTTGAAGTCTACATAAATTTCTTTTATCAGTCCGGATACGGTTGAGCCGACACTTACGGTGTTTACAGGGTTAATGGTACCTGATGCTTCTACAATTTCGGTTATTGTGCAACGCTCCAAAGGTTGGGTTATGTAGCGAACTTTATTTTTTAAGTGTGTATATGTTGAAACTATAGCTATTAAAACTATGAATACACTTCCTGTTATTATATATTTTCGTTTTAAAATTTTTTTTATTTCCATTATTTTTTATCCTCAAGCTCAATTTTTACATCAGGTTTTAGTGCAATAGACTGCTCAAGTGCAGAGCGTGCTACGTTATAGTTATATACGGCTTCAACGTATGCTTGTTGGGCGTTATTGTAATTTACTTTTGCATCTTGCAATTCGATGTAATCTCCGATTCCTACATAGTATCTGCCGTCTGCAAGTTCTAAATTCTCAAGTGTCTGTTTTACTTTTACGGCAAGCAAAGGAATTTGCTTTTCCAATTGTATCATATCAATATATGCAGCTTGCACTTCAAAATAGATATCTTGTTTTAGTAAATCAATTTCGTTTTGAGCAAGTTCGACTTGTATTTTTCCTGCTTCTATTTCATTTTTTAACCCCATTATATTAAAAGAAGTACTTAACGATAGCCCCATTGTGAATGAATTTGAGCTATTTGTATCTCTGTAGCCATAGCCTGCACTCCCGCTTAATTGGGGATAATACTGCCTTTTTATGTATAAAAGCGATTGTTTCATTGCTTTGAGAGTATTTTCATATGCTTTTAAATCCGGTCTGTTTTCTATTGCTATTTCAACTGATTTTTCAAAAGTATAGGGAAAGGGGGTTAGTTTAAAACTGTCTATGACATCAAGTTTTTCTACTGATGAAGTAAGAGTTGCATCTTCTATGTCTTTAGGTAGTTTGCTTAGATCTTTCTTTTCAGAAATTTTTGTTAAATTTACTGGAATTTCATTTTTTTTAAAATTGAAAGTTTCCGTATTTTTAATTTCATATTCAGGAGCATATGCTATATACATTGAATTGTTTAGTTGTACTATAGCATTTTTATATTGATTTTCTGATTGTACAAGTGATACTTTTGAATCACTCAAATATACTTCCGCATTGACCAAATCAATTTTAGAGCGAAGACCTTCGTCAAAGTATGCTTTTGTTCTTTGATAATTTCTTGTGTTGATTTGAACGTTTGCTCTGTTTACGTCCATCGCAGCTTTTGCTGCAAGGACTGCATAATAATTGTTTTTTACTGTATATATTGTTGATAATACCGTATTATCAAAGTTAAATTGGGTTGCTATTTGGTTGAATTTTTGCATTTTTATTCTAGCGTTTGTTCTTCCAAAGTTCCATATTAATTGGTTTATTGAGGCCTCTGCACTGTAGTAATTATTGCTTGTGTTGCGGAGTGTGGTATGACTGTCATTATAGTTTAATCCTGTGCCTATACCTATAGTTGGAAAAAATTCTGATTTCGCAATGTTTACGTCTGTTTTACTTAATAAATAATTATATCTGGATTTTTTTACATAAGGGCTGTTTTGCAGTGCGATGTTGATACAATCTTCTATTGAAAGAACCATTCCTTTTTGGACTGCGGCAACTTCTGCTGCAATTGTTGCAGGGGTAAATGTTATTAATAAGCCTGTGATTAGTAAAAAAGTTTTTATTTTGTTTTTATTTGTCAATTTTTAATTAATCCTCAGTATTAATTTAACATTTTCATAACGATTTTAATATATTAATTGTTCATTTTAATCATTTATTAATATTAAATTGTTGCAATTAATTAAAAATATTGCAAATTTTGATATTTTATAATACGATAATGCTGTAATCGTTATGGAATGAGGATAGTATATGTGGAATGTTATTTGTATAAAATGGGGTAACAAGTTTGGATCTTCATATGTAAATCGTTTATATAAAATGGTTGATAAAAATATGACGAAACCTTATCGATTTGTCTGTTTTACGGATAATGGCAGCGGATTGGTTGATGGTATAGAAGTTAGAGATTTACCTCCATTCGAAGAAAACAAAAATATTCCAGACCGTGGTTGGCGTAAGCTATCCTTGTTTAATGAAAAATTAGCAGATTTAGAAGGAACTACTTTGTTTTTGGATTTAGATGTAGTTATTAAAAAAGATTTGACTCCATTTTTTGAAGCCGAAGGTGATTTTTTAATTGTCAAAGATTGGGATTTCCCTAACGATATTATTGGAAATTCTTCAGTTTTTAGATTTGAGATTGGAAAATATCCTGATGTGTTAGAAAATTTCTATAAGTTAGGTAATTCTATTTGTGATACTTATCGTAATGAGCAAGCCTATTTGTCTTATGAAATGCAGAAAAAAGGTATTTTAAAATATTGGGATAAATCTTGGTGTGTAAGTTTTAAAAGACATTGCTTGTGGCCTTTTCCTGTAAATTTCTTTAGAGTACCTAAAGAGCCTGAGGATGTTAAAATTTTAGTTTTTCATGGTAGACCTACACCAGAGCAGGCTTATAAAGGTTATTGGGGCAAAGGTGGGTTTAGGTATGTAAAACCTACAAAATGGCTTGATAAATATGGTGAATTTAATAGTTAATAGGAACAAGCTTTTATGATTAATGTCTGTGTTTCTTGCAGTGAGGAATATTCTAAATATGCGGGTGTTCTTATTGCTTCTATATTGTCTAATGCTGCTGATGATGACTGCTTGAATTTTTTTATTTTAAATATGAATTTAAGTGAGTTGAGAAAATCTGAAATCTTAAAATTGAAAAATATAAAAGATTGTGAAATTAATTTTATATCGGTTAATACGAATTTGTTTAACGAATATAAAAAAATTAATACTCATTCATATATTCCTATAAGTAGTTTTTTTCGTTTGAAATTGGCAAGTCTTTTACCGGATTTGGATAGAGTAATTTATTTGGACTGTGATATTGTGGTGAACCGTAGTATAGCAGAACTTTATAATACAGATTTAAATGACAATATTGCAGCTGCTGTGCTGGATATTAATAAAAGAAAATTGAAAAAATTTCCCACTTATGTTAATTCCGGAGTCTTGTTATTAGATTTAAATAAAATCAGAAAATTGAATATTGAATCAGAGTTTTTAAATTGGACAAAAAGTAATTTTGATAAAATCAAAACAGGTGATCAAGATATTATTAATGAGGTTTTAAAAAATAAAATTGAAATTTTAGATGAAAGATGGAATGTACAATCAAGTAATTTTACTAATCGTTCAAGTTATACCTCTAATCCTTATGTAATCCATTATGTTTCTAAAAGAAAGCCTTGGCATTTTGGTTCGTTTAGTTATCACAAAAACTTATATTTTAAATATTTACAATTAACCCCTTGGGCTTTGTCAAAAAAAGAAAAGTTTCATTGGTATTTTGTGAATAATATTGTATCATTTTTTAAATACCTTGCTTATCGTCCGCTTTTCTTTTTAAGACCTAATTTTTATAAAGCATTATTTTATACTTATATAAAGCCCTATTAATCCTGCTGAATTTTAATAGACCAAAAATCTTTTTGGAACATTACTAAGAATGGAATGATTTCTAATCTGCCGACAAGCATTGCAATAGTCATAATAAGTTTGGAAGATACATGCAGACTACTAAAAGACCCCATAGGTCCTACAATATTACCAAAGCCAGGTCCTATATTTCCAAGTGCAGATATAGAGCTTGTGATTCCTATTGTAATATTTTGCTCAATAATGGTTATTAGAATTGCACCAAGGGCAAAACATAAAAAATAGAAAAATACAAATACAACAGTTTGATTTAATATTTCATGAGGGATTATAGCGTTGTCAACTTTGACATTTAGAATGGCATTTGGGTGGAGGATTTTAACAAGTGAATTTTTCATTGATTTATAAACTAAAATCCATCTCATCATTTTAATACCGCCACCTGCAGAACTTGCACATGAACCCATAAACATAACAGTAAATAAAAGAGCTTGCGGGATAAAATGCCATTTCGCGAAATCTACGCTGGCACTTCCTGTTGAAGTTGTGATGCTTATTACCTGATAAAATGCATGTGTAAGAGCGTCCTTTATATTATATCCGTCACAGAAAAATAGAGCTACAGCTATGAGCAAAGCCATAAAACATACTATACCAAAGTACGTTTTAAATTCTTCATTTGCTAACAGTAAAGAGGGCTTTTTTTGAGTCAGTACTCTATACTGCAAAATGAAACTGGCACCTGCAATAAACATAAAAACAGTTGTAATCCAGTAAATTAGATAAGAATTATATCCAGCAAGGCTAAGTGCATTAGGCGAGAACCCTCCTGCTGCTAATGTTGACAATGAGTTGCAGACAGAATCAAATATTGGCATACCTGCAATATGGAATAAAATTACTAAAATAAGAGTAAGTCCTGCATATATTTTCCATAATGCAGATGCAGTATTTCGAATTCTAGGTGTAATTTTATCCTCTGTAGGACCGGGAGCTTCAGCAAAAAACATTTGTCTGCCCGCTACGGCAAATTGAGGTAAAATTGCTATGAATAATACGATAATACCTAACCCGCCGAGCCATTGAGTTAAAGATCTCCAAAAAAAGAATGTTTTTGGATAATTAAAGTTAGTTAAAATAGTAGCTCCGGTTGTTGTAATACCCGATACAGCTTCAAAAAGTGCATCAATTGGATTCAGTCCGTAAAATAAAAAAGGTAATGATGAGATTACTGCGAATAATATCCAAGAACTTGTAACTATAAAAAGAGCTTCAGATTTTTTGATATCATTCAAATTTTCTACAGAATATGCGTTTTTAACAACTTTCCTAAGCGTAAGTCCTGCTGTAATTGAAGCTATCCCTGCTGTTAAAAAAGGTAAAATTGATACGTAATCTTTATAAATTATCGCAACAACAATCGGGGTTAAAATAACAAATCCGATATATTTTAAAATCAGCCCTATAGCATTTACAAGATAGTTTAGTCGCATATTATTTTACCTTAAAGAATTTTTTTATTTCCATTGCATCTTCTGCTTTTGTGAAAATAATCAAAACATCACCTGTTTTTAATTCTGTAGTACCTTTCGGGATTATAACGGAATTGTTTCTTGCAATGGTACCGATAATTGCACTTTTGGGAAATTGTAATTCCATAATTTTACGATTGTTAAAATCTGGTAATACTCCTATTTCCAATACTTCACCTTGACCTTGTTCAACAGTTGCAAGAATATCTACATCATTTTCCTGTAAATCATTTCTTACTTCATTAATAGCCGAATTTTTAGGAGATATAGCGATATCAATTCCGACTTTTTCGAACAAAGGAATATTTAGAACTTTAGAAACTCTTGCAATTACGCGTTTTACACCCAGCTGTTTTGCAAGCAAAGAGCATAGAAGATTTCTTTCATCATTATTTGTCACGCTGATTACTACATCAGATGATCCTATATCTTCCTCATCAAGTAGTTTTAAATCTGTTCCATCACCGTTAATTACTAGAGTATTATGTAAATTTTCCGCAAGACATTGAGATCTTTCAAGATTTTTTTCAATAATTTTTGTCTTAATCTTTAACGTTTCCAAGCTCTGTGCAAGCATCATTCCAACATTGCCGCCTCCTATTATAGCAACATTTTTAACCTGCTCTTTTTCATGAAAAAAAGTTCCTGCTAAAATATCAAGTGAGTGTGAAGTACCCATAAAAATTAGCTTGTCATCACTGCAAATTTCTGTTTCACCGTTAGGAATAGATAATTGCCCGTCTCGAGTAATTCCGACAATGAGTGTGTCGTTCGTAAATCCTACATCCTTAATTTTTTTACCAATGATAGATAAATTATCTTTTACCTTATATTCCAAAAGTCTTGCTTTACCATCTGCAAAGTTTTCAACGTCAAGTGCATGGGCAACAGTTACAATTCTAAAAATTTCCTGAGTTAAAAGTTCCTCAGGCCAAATTATGTAATCAATAAATACATCTGTAAAATAGTCGTCACTTTTTTGGTAAGTAAGTGTGTTTTTATATTCTTCTTTGCTTACAAAACAAATAGTTCTTATTTTGCCATATCTTTTAGCTGCAAGGCATGCTACTATATTAGCTTCGTCCATCGGTGTACAAGCTATAAATATATCAGCATTTTTAATATCAGCACACTCCAACACCTCAAGGTCTGAAGCATTTCCCTGCACAAAACTAATATCCAGCTTATTAAACTCATCAGTTCTGTTTTCTTCTTTATCAATTATTGTGATGTCATGGTCTTCAAAGAATTCCGTAGCAAGAAGACAACCAACTTCTGTCGCACCGTATATAACAATTTTCATAATGCTCCAATTCTATATCAAATGAGATTTTTTTACAAGGTTTGTTCTATGCAAACTGAAATAATATGAAAATAATAATATTTTGAAGGAGTTGCAACGCAAGAATTGCTATAATAGGAGAAATATCAATCATTCCAATCGGAGGAATAAATCTTCTGAAAATTCCCAAATACAGTTCTGTAGATTGAAAAATAAATTTCCAAGGCTGCTTATACCAATTTAGTCTTGGTATCCAGCTCAAAAAAATTCTGGCAATAATCAGAATGTAGAATATTAAAAATATATTGTTTATTCCATAAATCAGACCTTTAATCATAATAATCCTCTGCACTTACATTTGCGAACTTTTTTTAGTATTAGCACAGTTACAATTATTTCTTTCAGTCGGGATTTTTTCAATCATCTTAAAGAGTAATGTCTTTAAGTTGGAAAGATTATTATTAAACACTTCAATTACCTCATGATGAGATACAGGAGGTACATCACCCACAAGACCTGCGTCATAATCTGTAATTAATGAAATATTTACAGGACACATATCCATTTCTTTTACGAGATAATTTTCAGGGAATGCAGTCATATTAATTACTTCCCAGCCTTGATTTGTGAAAAATTTAGATTCAGCTTTAGTCGAAAATCTTGGTCCGTTAATTACAACAACAGTACCTGAATCGTGTATTGTAATACCTAATTCTTTGCCTGTTTCAATCGCAATTTTTCTCAATTCCGGACAATAAGTCTCAGCAGCAGATGGGTGGGTCACTATCGGACCTTCAAAAAATGTAGATTTTCTTCCATCTGTCCAATCAACAAATTGATCACAAATTACAAAATCCCCCGGTTTAACGTGTTTTTGCAAACTGCCCGCAGCACAAGGTGAAATTACTCTTTCAACTCCTACTGATTTCATAGCCCATACGTTTGCTCTATAATTAAGAAGATGTGGTAAAATAGTGTGATTTCTGCCGTGTCTTGGCATAAAAGCAACTTTATGCGGGCCTATTTTTCCGATAAAAAGATTGTCGCTCGGCATTCCATAAGGTGTTTCGACTCTTATTTCTTCAATGTCTTCAAGAAATTTGTAAAATCCTGATCCGCCAAATACACCGATTGTTGCTAATTTTTTATTTTCCATTTTGATCTCCTTAATTTATTCCAATCAACATACTTGAATTTTATCATGAAAAAACATTATCGCAAATTTACAAATTTGACTTATAACTTGACAAATAATTGTAATCTTTACAATTGTAAACTCCTTGTCTGGTAAGGGTTTTGACAGGTACTTGTGTGTCAGGGGTTGAAATTTGAAATTTTTGTAATATTATAGTGGTATAAAATTAATTCTTGGGAGTTAAATTCCTTGAAAAAGAGAGGGAGTAAAAAAGGCTTTCAAGAATTCTCAATTTACAACCAGAGGATTACATTTTGAAAAAACTATTACTATTCACACTTACACTGATGTGTATAGGTCTTTTTGCACCCGCACAGGCATCAGATGTAAATACAGTGAAAGCAGCAATAGTCAAACATGCATTAGAAATGGGTGTAGACCCTGCAATTGCGTTGTCTATTGCAAGAACAGAATCAGGCTTTAGACATGAAGCAAGAAGCAGCCATGGTGCTGTCGGAGTGTTTCAGTTAATGCCTTCGACTGCTAGAAGAATGGGATTAAATCCATATTCTCTTAACGATAATATTCGTGGCGGTATTATGTATTACAAGATGATGTACAAGATGTTCGGTTCAATGGAACTGGCACTTGCTGCATACAATGCAGGACCTGGAAATGTAAAAAAATACAAAGCGGTTCCTCCTTATGCTGAGACAAAACGTTTTGTAAACAAGATAATGAAAGATTATCATAATTATAAGGCCAATCCGGATCCTATGATGGTGAAAGCGACAAAACCTGTAACACCAGCTAAGAGTGCATCTCCGGCGGTGAAAACAGAAAGTGTTAAACCTGTGAAAGTTGAAGTAGTAGAAGAAATGCCAATAGAATTGGAAATTGAAGCTACTACAATTGCGATTTAGTTAGAAAAAAACACACAATTAAAAAAAGCGGCTTTATTAATAAGCCGCTTT
>CASGAK010000049.1 GCA_949299435.1 uncultured bacterium | reverse complement strand
AACAACAAAACTTAAAAACCACAACTGCGGAGAGCTTAATTTAAACAACTTAAACGAAGAAGTTACTCTCTCAGGCTGGGCATCAACTATCCGCGATTTGGGCGGAATTTTATTCGTTGAATTGAGAGACAGAACAGGTTTTTTCCAACTTGTTGCAAACCCTCAAATCAACCCTCAAGTTCACAAAGTATTTGAAAAATTGAGATCTGAATATGTAATTTGCGTAAAAGGTAAAGTTACCAGAAGACCTGAAGAAACTTACAATGAAAAATACGCAACAGGACAAGTTGAAATGTATCCTGAAAGTGTTGAAATTCTTTCTGAAGCAAAAACATTACCTTTTGTTCTCGATGATGAAAACGTATCAGAAGACGTAAGATTAAAATACAGATATCTTGATATTAGACGCGAAAGTATGTTACACAATTTGACTTTGCGTCATAAAATTTGCCAAGCAGCAAGAAATTACTTAAACGGAGAAGATTTCTTAGAAGTTGAAACTCCTATTTTGATAAAAACAACACCTGAAGGTGCCAGAGATTATCTTGTACCATCTCGTGTTCAAGAAGGTAAATTCTACGCACTACCTCAATCTCCACAAATTTTCAAACAATTATTGATGGTAGGCGGTATCGAAAGATATTACCAAATAGCAAAATGTTTCAGAGATGAAGATTTGCGTGCAGACAGACAGCCTGAATTTACGCAAATCGACCTTGAAATGTCTTTCGTTGAGCAACAAGATGTAATTAAATGCGTAGAAGGCTTAATTGTCGAAACATTCAAAGCCGCAGGAGTTGAAGTAAAACCGCCATTCATTCAAATGCCTTGGCAAGAAGCAATGGACAGATACGGTTCTGATAAGCCTGATACACGTTTCGGATTGGAACTTTTTGATATCGGTGATATCATTTTGGAATCTAATTTTGAAATCGTTAAGAACACTCTTCAAAACGGTGGTATCGTAAGAGGCATAAGAATTCCAGGCGGAGCTAAATTCTCTAGAAAAGATATTGATGATATTACAAAACTTGCTGTATCATTCGGAGCAAAAGCTCTTGCTAATATCATTTATAATGAAGATGGCACGGCTAAATCTCCGGTATTGAAATTCGTTACTGAAGAACAAGCAAAACGAATTCAAGAAAGAGCTCAAGCAGAAGCCGGTGATATAATCTTCTTCGTCGCAGACAAACCGAAACTTGTATACGACATTATGGGAAGATTAAGATTGTACTTCGGCAAACGTCTTGATTTAATTGATGAAGCAAAACACAATCTTCTTTGGGTTGTTGATTTCCCAATGTTTGAATGGAGTGAAGAAGAAGGAAGATTTATGGCAATGCACCACCCATTCACATCACCTTCTCTTGAAGATTTAGATAAATTAGATAGCGGAGATTTAGGTAATGTAAAATCTATCGCTTACGATATTGTATACAACGGAACTGAACTTGGTGGCGGATCTGTCAGAATCCACTCTTCAGAAGTTCAAAAGAAAATATTTAAAGCTCTTGGACTTACAGAAGAAGAAGCTGTTGAAAAATTCGGATTTATGGTAAATGCACTTCAATACGGAACTCCACCTCATGCAGGTCTTGCAATCGGTCTTGACAGACTTGTTGCATTATTATGCAGAACTGAAAGCATTCGTGATGTTATCGCATTCCCCAAAAACTCAGGTGCTAAAGACCTTATGAGTGATGCTCCGGGTGAAGCTTCTCTACAACAATTAAGAGAACTTCATTTAAAAAGCACAGCTCACAAATAAAATATTTTAATAAAATAAATACAACAACCCCGCTCTCAAATAAATAGAGCGGGGTTATTATTTTATAAACTAGCTTACTGTCTAAAGCAAATCTATATATTTACTAAAAAAACTTTTTTGTCCTTCATCTAAATTGACATCTGTGAACTTACCATATTTTCTTTCATATTTATTCATTACTTTACTAAGGTCTGATATGGATTTTATTTTACCTTCAAGAAGGGTACTTATCAAATCAGCAGTATAATCTACGGCTGCGGCAGATAGTTTTGGGAAATCGTCTTGTACAACACAACCAAATGTATCAAAAAACATTTTAAAATTAATTCTATTACTTAGTTTATTTTGAAGTTTTTTCAATGGAATCCCTGTCACATCTGAAATTTGGGTAAGCCTTAATAATTTATCATTTTCATTTTTTACAGTCATATTTTGACTTATTGATTCAAGCAAAAATTGAGTTTCTATCTTTGCTGTAAAATGCGGATTTGTTCTTTTTTGATTATTTTGAGAAATATATAACGGTAATATTTTCATAAAATTTTCCTATTATTTGTTATTAATTTAAATTACATAATTTGCAAGCTCACCCTTTGCAGCTTCTACCATATCAGCTTTTGCTTTTTTATATGTATCAAGGATTGCTTTTGTTGAATAATTTTGAGATGTTTCAAATCCTACATATGCAGAATTTCCTCTCATTTCTTTTACCTGGAGTAAAAATAAGTCCTCATTTAACATACCAGGCTCACGAGTTAGTGCTTTTAAAGTAACAATGTCATCATTTCCATTACTTTCAAGTTTTTTAATTGCTTTTTTTAATATTTCCTGATTGAATAAATTTTCTTCTGAGGCCATATTATATTGATACGTTCCACAGTAATCGTCATCTACAAGATAAACTTTTGAGCCAAATGAAGGTCCGATTTTATTTAACATAAATTTTCTCCTTTTGGTTTTTATAAAATAAGTAAATTAATTTTTTTGCTAGTATTAAAAAATTAATAAAAAAGGGAGGACTAAAAATCCTCCCTTTTTAAAAATCAATAATTCGTTTACTTAGCACAGCTACTGCAAGCACATAATTCTGATTTTAATTCCTGAGCTTTATCAGTCTGCTCCCAAGGAACAAATATATCAGTTCTTCCCATATGTCCATACGCTGCCAATAGTTGATAAAATTTACCACCATTTTTAGCCGGCAAACCACGTAAATCAAATTTTTTGATAATTGCAGCAGGGCTCAAATCAAAATATTTTGAAACAATAGCTGAAATTTCATCATCTGAAATCTTACCGGTGCCGAATGTATCAACCATTATTGAAATAGGTTCTGCAACACCGATTGCATAAGCTAATTCAATTTCACATTTTTCAGCTAAACCTGCAGCTACAACGTTTTTAGCAACATATCTTGCAGCATAAGCAGCGGATCTGTCAACTTTTGTAGGATCCTTTCCTGAGAATGCACCACCACCGTGACGAGAGTATCCGCCGTATGTATCTACGATAATTTTACGACCGGTTAAACCAGCATCACCTTGTGGACCTCCTACAACAAAACGACCAGACGGGTTAACTAAAATCTTAGTTTCTGAATCTAATTTTATCGGCTCATTTTCGAATACATAATCGATAACATATTTTTTTATATCATTTCTTATGATTTCTTGAACTTTTTCATTATCTGAAACCCCATTAATTTCAGGATCATGTTGTGTCGAAATTAATACTGTATGAATTCTTGCAGGTTTTCCATCTACATATTCAACAGTTACTTGGGATTTACCATCAGGTCTTAAATAATCAACAATACCTTGTTTTCTTACTTGTGCTAGTCTATGTGAGAGTTTATGAGCTAAACTAATTGGCAATGGCATTAACTCAGGTGTCTCATTGCAAGCAAATCCAAACATAATACCTTGATCACCAGCTCCGATATTTTCTGTCTCTGATACTGATGTATCAGCATTTGTAGCTCTTGTTTCCAATGCTTTATTTACTCCACCTGCAATATCACAAGATTGTTCGTCAATACTTGTTAAAACAGCACAGGTCTTGTAGTCAAAGCCGCCACCTTCTCTGCCTACATAACCGATATTTTTGATTGTATCTCTTACAACTGATGGAATATCAACATAGCAATCTGCTGTAATTTCGCCGCAGACCAATGCCATACCCGTTGTTACAGTTGTTTCTGCTGCTACACGAGATTGTGGGTACTTTGTTAAAAATTCATCTAAAATCGCGTCAGAAATCTGATCACAAACTTTGTCGGGGTGTCCTTCTGTTACTGACTCAGAAGTAAATAAAAAATTTTTTGGTGTCATTTTAGTTTTTCTCCTTAATTTGTATTTCGAACCCGGCAAACCTTATTACCGCCAGTTCAATCGCCGGTAAGGTTTTTAATTCCGACCCGGCTTATTCCATTAAGCAACAGCATACACCTAAAAATTTTTAAAATCAAATCTGTATTAATATATATTACAATTTCTATTTTTATTAAATTTTATAAGATACATTTACAAAAATATTTTTTTCATCAACAGAAACAACAGCCCAACGGATAGGATTAATACCTTGATTTTTCAAAATATTTTCAATCTTTTCCATATCTGTCGTAAATTCTATTTTTATAATCTCTGATTTAATCATACATTCCTGAAATTTAATATGATCAAGGACGTAAATTTTGCCGATAAAGGGACTATGCTAAGCCGTTAGTGAGGATTGAAATCCGAACTATAGGGATAAGTATCCCATTTGGCTTACCATATTTTTCCGAATTAAATGAGCTTAAATTGGTTCAAGTTTCTGTTGGCAAAGGCCGATAAAGGGACTTTGCTAAGCCGTTAGTGAGGATTTGAAATCCGAACTATACGGATAAGTATGCCATTGGCTTACCCTGTTTTTGCGAATAACATGAGCTAAAACTGGTTCAAGTTCCTGTCGGCAATTAGCCGATAAAGGGACTTGAACCCTTGACCTACTCATTACGAATGAGTTGCTCTACCAACTGAGCTATATCGGCAATTTTATTCAATTTTCATCGGAGTTGGTAGAGCAAGCTCTACGGATTTTCTAACTCTGCTCCGTTCCAGTTAAATGTGAAACTGTCTAGACTGTTTAATACTGGTTTATTAAGAAAATTTTTGCCAGCTATAAACACATGCTGTACTCAATAATATTTTACTCAACTGTTACTGATTTTGCAAGATTTCTTGGCTGATCGACATCTTTTCCTAGAAATTCAGCAATATAATATGCAAGAAGTTGCAGAGGAACTATCGCTACTAGAGGAGAGAAAAGTTCTTGGACTTCAGGAACTCTTATTATATTATCAAAAAGATCCTCCAGCTTTTCACTTTTTGAATTAGTAAGAGCAATCATTCTTGCATTACGAGCTTTTGCCTCTTCACTATTTGAAAGCAGTTTTTCATAAACACACCCTTTCATCAGGATTGATAATACAGGCATTGTTTCATCAAGCATTGCAATAGGACCGTGTTTTAACTCACCTGCAGGATAGCCTGTCGCATTTATATAGCTAATTTCTTTTAATTTCAAAGCCCCTTCCAAAGCGGTCGGGAAATTTATTCCTCTTGCAACAAAAATAAAATCTTTTGTTGATGAATACACTCTTGCACATTTTTGAATATCTTCTGTATGAGCAAGAATTTGTTCAATCTTTTGCGGTAAAAGCATCATCTCAGCTTTATAAGAATTCAATTCTGCGACTGGGACACTTTCTTTAATTTCTGCCATGTAAAGCCCTAAAAGATAAAATGCCATCAACTGAGCCGTATAGGATTTTGTTGCTGCTACTGATACTTCTATACCTGCATTTACAGGAACAAGACTATCTGCTTCACGAGCCATTGCACTATCAGGGCGATTAGTTATTATCAAGATGTGCGAGCCCTTTGCTTTGGCTTGTTTAATCGCTGTTAAAGTATCTGCCGTTTCTCCGGATTGGGATACTCCAATTACTAAAGTATGCTTATCAGTTACTGTCTTGCGATATATATACTCGCTCGATGCCTCTACATCTACTGCTATTCCACAAAAACTTTCTATTATATATTTGCCTATCATTGCTGCATGCAATGAGGTACCACACGCTATGATTTGAATTCTGTTTAAATTTTTCAGAGTTTCTTTAGTTAATTTAACTTCGTTTAATATAATATTTTCATCGGGAGCATGAAGTTTTCCGACCAAAATATTTCTTATGACATCAGGCTGCTCATGAATTTCTTTGAGCATGTAATGTTTATAGCCCATTTTTGATAATGCTACAGGCTCCCAAGGTAAAAGCTCAATTTTTGGAGAAATTTCATTCCCTTCAATATCAGTTAAAATCATTTTTTCAGGAGTTAATACTACAACCTGATTATCATTCAAATACATTGCTTTCTTAGTGTGCTTAATTATTGCAGGAACATCGGAAGCAGCGAAAAATTCATTCTCTCCTATTCCAACCAATAGCGGAGCATTACGTTTTGTAAGCACAAGTGTATTTTTACAGTCATTATGCATAACACACAGTGCATATGCCCCGTCAATTTGCTTTGTAGCTTCTCTTACTGCTTTAGGCAAGTCTTTTGTCTTAGCATACATTTTGGCAACCAAATGTGCTACAACTTCCGTATCAGTCTGTGAGCGGAATACGCAGCCTTCTTTTGAGAGTTGCTCTCTAAGTTCTTTATAATTTTCTATAATACCGTTGTGTACAATTACAAGATTACCGCAAGTACAAGTGTGAGGGTGTGCATTTAATACGGTTGGTGCTCCATGAGTTGCCCATCTTATATGACCTATACCCATTGTAGATTTTTCATATTCACCTTTATGTTTTAATAATTCCTCTCGCAAATTATTCAACTTACCTATAGCTTTGTATACTTTTATTTCATCTTCACACATAACAGCAACACCAGATGAATCATATCCTCTGTATTCCAACTGCTCTAGTCCGTCTACTAAAATATCCATTACAGACTTATTACCTACATATCCTACTATTCCACACATATTAATCTCTCCAAATTACTGTCTTATAATAAAAAATTATAGCATTAAAATTTTTAATTTTGATTACATTTATAAAAGTTTTACATTGACATGATTTTTAAGATTTTGATAGAATTACATAGGGAATTAATGAATAAGGAGAGGTTATGAAAAAAATATTAGCTGTTATGGCTGCGTTGGTAATTTCACTTAACGCTGTGCAGGCAACTGAATCTGTTTATTTTGTAGATGATTGGAACATGCAAAATTATTGGGAGAAAAATGATAAAAACGTTGAAAAAGTTTTGTCTGTGTACAAGCGACTTATGCTCGCTAACAAAATAAATGAGCGTATAATTATAGATGTTGCAAAAGGTTCCAGCACATTAAATGCAACTACTGAAATATACACACGCACAATCCACATTAACAAAGAACTTTTATCTTATATGAGAAACGATGATGAGCTTGCGTTTGTTATATCTCATGAAATGGCTCATGCTATGGAAACTTATTCAAGCCCGTTTAAGTTTGCTGCGATGAAAGCAAATTCAAAAAAATATGAAATAAAATCCGATTTAAAAGCAGTAGATTATATGGTAAAAGCCGGATACAATCCTATCGCTGCAATTGTAATGCTTAATAAAATATCAAGTGAGCCTGTATTTGATTGGGGATTTATGTACACACACCCGAAAGGTTCTAAAAGACTTGCTGAAGTATATAAATACATCTACATCAAATATCCGCAATATTTAAATTCAGCTATGACAAAAAATGCCTATTATCAAATGTTTGAAAACTCTATGGCAAATGAAATTAAACGCATAGAGCAGGCTCAAAATAAACGTAAATTAAAAAGAGAACAACTATAATGATTAAAAAAATATTTATTATCGCTATGATTTCGTTAGCTTTAGCAGGTATATCTTATGCGTCTGATATTCCTGTTAAAGTCACACCAGACACTATTATCACAACTGCCAGCAGGAAATCCTCAGTTATGGAAGGTGATTCTGCGGATTTTAGAGTTTTGGAAGATGCAGGATACTTAAAAAAAGGTGATATCGTCACAGGACTTGTCACTAAAATTGAGGATAACGGTTTTAACGGAAAATCAGCTGAGGTTTTAATCGAAAATTTCAGATATCAAAATAAAAAATTAAAAGGTTATATTTATCTAAAAGGAAGCTCTCACAAAAAACTTGCTGAATTTACCGAATACAATCTATCTGAAGCTCCAGCTTTTATAAGAGGCGGAGAGGTGATTGCAAGACCTGATGAATGTGACTTTATTCTTTATTTGGAGAATTAAAAATGAAAAAATTAATTTTAATATTATCTTTATTTTTACTCAGTTCTAACATCGTATTTGCTGAAAAAGTTCCTATAAAAATAGCACCTGCTGAAAATATTTCAACAGCTTACGATCAAATTGAAATCGGAGATTATTTAAAGTTCAAAGTAATAAACGATGTCTATTACAACAATCAAGTTTTTATAAAAAAAGACACTCCGATACTTGCAAAAGTTGATTTTCTAAGCGAAAACGGCTGGGTATCAGATAATGCAGAAATAGAATCTCAGCATTTTATTACGCATGATGCAGAGGGGAAAAAAGTTTCTTTTGAATCACATCTTTATATTAACGGATTTGAATTATTAAAGACAAAAGGCAAAAGGCTGGCTCAATTTTTTAACTATATAGGAGCCATAGGTCGCGGCAAAGAAATTGACATTAAATATGGCGTTGACAAACCTATTTTTACAATTTGGCTGAATAAATAAGTTATTTATCTTTTAAAAGAGATTCTAGCGGCAAACCATAATACTCACAAAATTTCAAAGCATTGACAAGTGAGATATTATGTTTGCCGCTTTCTACATTTGATACATAAACAGAGCTGAAATCTAGAGCTTCAGCTACTTTTTCCTGTGAAATTTTCCGCTTTAATCGTTCTATTTTAAGGTTAAATCCAAATAATTTTAGCAGGCTTTCTTCATTCATAGTTTAAATTTATAATCTTGACTTTATGAAATCTATAATCTACAATATAAATTAATAAACTATAGTTTATATTAATTACAGCTTATTCCAGCTATACCAAAGGAGATAATTTATGAAACTATTAAGATTTGAAAACGGATTTACTTTAGCAGAAACCCTCATTACACTAGGCATAATAGGAATAGTTGCAGCAATGACGTTACCTACATTAATTCAAAAACATCAAAAGCAGGAAACTTCAGCCAGATTAAAGAAGTTTTACTCAACAATGCAACAGGCTATTATGATGAGTGAAATTTACAATTCGGATATGAGATATTGGGATTTTGATACAACAGGTTACGTAGATGAAAACGGCAATAAAGATCACGTAAAAACTTCGGAATTATGCGAAAATTTTTTCAACAGATATTTAAAAAAATATCTTAAATATTATTCTTATGAAAAAGGACTTAACACTTCTGATGAAAATGGGAATACTATTTTTAAAACAAACAGAATAATTTTTCATGACGGCACTATTGCATATCTTAATGCAGGCTCTTGCTACGACCTTATCTTTGATGCAAACGGTGACAAAAAACCTAATAAAAAAGGACAAGACCAGTTTGCGTTTTATATCTGTCCTTACGACAAGACCAATAAACTTAATCCAAATGAAAAAATTACAACATCTTCTTATGCAAACTCAAAGACACGAGAACAGGCCTATGAACTCTGTAAAAAGAATGGTTACTACTGTACTAGACTCTTACAAATTGACAATTGGGAATTTAAAAATGATTACCCACAATAATAAAAAAAGACCTCAGTTTAAGAGGTCTTTTTTAGTTATACTTTATTAAAAACAATCTCATCATCAGCGACATCAATTTTAATTTTATCACCGCTTAAAAGATTTTGTGAAAGAATCATTTTAGATAACGGGTTTTCAACTAGTTGTCGAATTACACGTTTTAGAGGTCTGGCACCATAGACAGGATTATAACCACGTGTTGCCAAAAATTCTTTCGCATCGTCCGTCACTTCAAGTTCTAATTCCTGATCTTTCAAAAGTCTTCTTAAGTAATCCATTTGAATATCGACAATCTTTGATAAATCCTGCAGCGTAAGAGCTTTAAAGAAAATAGTTTCATCTATACGGTTTAAAAATTCGGGTTTAAATTTACTTCTCAATACAGCCATGACCTTTTCTTTTGTTTCATCAAATTCAGATGGTGATACCATACTATTCAAAGTATTTTCAAGAATTATCTCACTTCCGATATTTGAAGTCATGATTATCAAAGTATTTTTAAAATCGACAGTTCTGCCCTTTGAATCTGTCAAACGCCCGTCATCAAAGATTTGAAGCATTATATTAAACACATCAGGGTGTGCTTTTTCAATTTCATCGAAAAGAACAACCGAATAAGGTTTTCTTCTGACAGCTTCGGTTAATTGTCCGCCTTCTTCATATCCGACATATCCTGGAGGAGCTCCGACTAAACGTGCTACGTTATGTTTTTCCATATACTCAGACATATCAATTCTAATCAATGCATCTTCATCATTGAACATAAATTCTGCCAAAGATTTTGCAAGTTCAGTCTTACCAACACCGGTAGGACCTAAGAAAAGGAACGTACCAATCGGGCGTTTCGGATCTTTTAATCCTGACCTTGCTCTGCGGATTGCATCTGATACGGTATCTACAGCCTCGTCTTGACCGATAAGTCGTTTATGTAAAATATCTTCCATATTTACTAACTTTTGTTTTTCGCTTTCTATAAGTTTGTTGACAGGGATTCCTGTCCATTTGCTTACTACATTTGCTATATCCTCATCGTCTATTTCTTCTTTCAGCAGTTTATTCTCTGTCTTTTCCTTTGACTGGCATGCTTTTAATTGTTTTTCCAACTCAAGCAATTTACCGTATTTTAATTCAGCTGCTGTCTGCAAATCAGTATTTCGCTCTGCTTCTTCTATTTTCTTTTTGACTTGATCTATCTCATCTTTAATTGCAGCTTCGCCCGTAATTGATGCTTTTTCTTTTTCCCATTGAACTTTTAGGGTATTTATTTTACCCTCTAAATTGTCAATCTGTTTCGAAATATCATCGACTTTTGCTTTCGCTTCATCTGAGGTTTCTTTTTTCAAGGCTTCCCTTTCAATTTCAAGCTGAATTTTTTGACGCATCATAGCATCAATTTCTTCTGGCATAGAATCTATTTCTATACGTAAAGAAGATGCCGCTTCATCAATTAAATCGATCGCTTTATCAGGTAAGAATCTGTCTGTGATATATCTGTCAGATAACTTTGCGGCTTGAATAAGTGCACTGTCTAAAATACGTATTCCATGATGGACTTCATATTTTTCTTTTAAGCCTCTCAAAATACTTATCGTATCTTCTACAGATGGCTCATCTACAAGCACAGGCTGAAATCTTCTTTCTAATGCCGGATCTTTTTCTATATATTTTCTATATTCATTAATTGTAGTAGCACCGATTGTTCTTAAAACACCTCTAGCAAGCATAGGCTTCAAAATGTTTCCGGCGTCCATAGAACCTTCTGTAGCACCTGCTCCGACGACCGTATGCAACTCATCTATAAACATTACAATTTCACCGTTTGATTCTTCGACCTCTTTCAATACGGCTTTTAAACGTTCTTCAAATTCTCCGCGGAATTTTGCCCCTGCAACTAATGCCCCCATATCAAGTGATACAAGTTTTACATCTTTCAAACTCTCAGGGACATCACCACGTACTATTCTTTGTGCAAGTCCTTCGACAATAGCTGTTTTTCCTACACCTGGTTCTCCGATTAGTACAGGATTGTTTTTTGTCCTTCTGTTCAATACCTGAATAATCCTTCTGACTTCTTCGTCACGACCGATTACAGGATCTAATTTCCCTTTTCTTGCAAGTGCCGTCAGATCCGTTGAATATTTTTCCAACGCTTTCATATTTTCTTCTGCATTTTTATTATCCACTTTCTTATTACCTCTTATTTTTTTCATTACACTCAAAACTTTATTTGAATCAACACCAAAACTTTTCAAAACATTTTGGATATTACTGCCTTCAAGTTTTGTCATCGCTAAAAGAATTGATTCAATACTTACGAATTCATCTTTCATTTCAGCTGACTGCTGCTCTGCTAAATCAAGTAATCTGTAAGTTTGATTGGACAAAAACATTTGCTGTGCGTTCACAGGTCCTGAAATCTTCGGAAAAGAATTTACAGCCCTGACAATTTTGTCAATAAAGCCTTGATTTAGAAGTTTTAATTCGCTCAGATAATCCTTTATAATCCCATTATCTTTAATCATCGCAAGCATAATATGCTCAGGCTGTAATTCTGAATTACTGTGAGAATTCATAATCGCACTCGCTGAGGATAGAATCTCTTGAGAATAATTCGTAAATTTATTTATATCTGCCATATAATCAACTCCTTTTTACAAAAATTTTATTCAGAATTACATCTGAATCTTATATTCTTATTTTAACGTTGATTTATAAAAAGTCATTGAAATTAATCTTTAATTAATTATTTGCACACGAAGTGTGCTCTTACATATGGGAAATATTATTAAGGTGCAGGTTTAGAGAAAATTAACCAAACTTACAATAACTAATAGCATAAGAATTCTCCAACGCAAAGTCTTTTAAACAGAGCAATCTTTTATACATTAAATAAGAGAAACTAGGTAAGTGCAACAATACATTAAATTTTACGTTTTTGAATTATCAAATCATAGCCTAAAATATCACAAATATTTTTTAAATCCCGAAAAGTTAAGTATTCCCGCTTCAATTTTGCTGAAAAATTGCCGGGCTTTGTATTTTTACCGCTTCGCTCATTTAACTTATCCGATAAGTCTTTTTGAAGCATATATTCTTTGTTTAACAAAAATTTAACGAGCTGAAAATCAGTCATATCATTAATTATCATATTTAATATTATAAATTACCTTGACAAGGGTAATCAAATTTGACATAATAATCTATATATAAGTAATCTAAATTATTTATATATAGAACAGTTTAAAGATAGAAAGTTTAAACAGATATCAAAACAGAAAATATAAATTTTAAAAATTGAAATAAAATTTAGAGGTAATAATGAATAAAATTTCATCATTCACATTAGCAGAAGTATTAATAACACTGGGAATTATAGGAATAGTTGCAGCGATGACTTTACCGACATTGATTAATAAACACAGAAACAAAATATTGGAAACCGGACTAAAAAAAAGCTATTCTATTATTCTTCAGGCTTTTGAAATGTATCAAGCTGAACACGGTGAAAGATTAAAACCTGAGATGCTGGGGGGAAATGGGACAACAACAGACCTTAAATCACAAATTATGCCATATTTTAAAGTTTTGATAGACTGCGATAAGAATGGCAGTGATAAACAAAAAGAATGCGTATATGTAAATAGCACTTATAAAACATACAACGGAATAAATTTGAATGGATCTATTACAAGATTTGATGATGGTCAATTTGTATTACAAGATGGAAGTATTATATTAATTGAAGATATGCAGGGGAGTAACAAAAAATTTATATCAGTAGACGTTAATGGCAGAAACAAAAATCCTAATAAATGGGGACATGACATATTTTCTTTTCAGCTTATGGACAATGGACAAATATTACCTGTTGGTGCACCAAATACTTATTATACTAACAAAGATGAATATTGTTCCCTTAACTCAACAAATCTCATTAATGGAATTGCATGCACATATTATGCAATTAATGATAAAGATTATTTCAACAATTTACCAAGATAAACTTTGTTAATTATTTGCATAACTAAATAAAAATGCTAAAATTATTATATGAAAAAGACGGTTATTGCATATTTACACACCCACTGGGACAGAGAATGGTACAGAGAATTTGAGGTTTTTCGCCTCAGGCTTTT